>JACCRA010000267.1 GCA_013813825.1 Pyrinomonadaceae bacterium
TTCGGCGCCAGTTCCGAACCGGCGCGAGGGCACGTCGATCCCGTTGGCAGTCTCCTTGTCAGGCGGGATTCTAGTTGCGCGTCTCACTTCCTCGAAAGGATTTGTGACGAACCGGAAAGATCAGATGTTGGAACGGACGACCTGACGAATTTCCCCCAACCAGCTTTGCGGGTTGTCGCGTTAGTTGCGCGGGCGCGCGAGTTCGGTGCCGCCTAGTGGAGGACAGGGTATTCACAACAAAAGCGCTCTCCCCAAAGAGGCTTTCGGTGGCAAACTTCCGCCCGCTCAAAGGAGTTTTCGCAAATCTGGCGTGAGACACTTTGGAACAAAAACAGTCCCCGCGCGTAATCACAGTTTCTAATCTTCATTCTATGCACTGGAGATGGTATGACTACTTTGTTGGGTGCGTTTGACGAGAGCACAGAGGGGCAATGCCTTCGCTATCGTGTCATGCGTCTGGGCTTTATCTGGGGCATTTGGACGCTGGCCGGTGTGTTTTTTGCCAGCCAAATCTATGTGCTCGTCGCTAAAACTGAGCGCCCCGTGACCTTCTCGAAGGCGCTGGTTTGGCAATTGAGCTGTGTCTATATTTTTGCATTAGCCACTCCACTGGTGCTCCGGCTCGCACGCCGCTACCGCATCGAGCGGCCCGACTGGTGGCGCAACGTGGTGATTCACGCCGTGACCGGCATTCTGATTTCGACCGCATGGGCGGCGGGACATCTCACCCTCGACACGCTGTTCTACGGCGGCCTCAGTGGTCTCAATCGCCTCACGCCTTACAACTGGGCCGCACGCACCTTCGGCCACCTCGATCAAGAACTGCTGGTCTATTGGATCATCGTGCTGATCAGCCACGCCCTTAACTACTATCAGCGATACCGTGAGGGAGAGTTGAGAGCTTCACAGGCGCAGTTGCACGCGCTCAAGATGCAACTGCATCCACACTTCCTCTTCAACACGCTGCACTCCATCTCCGCGCTCGTCTACAAAGACCCGGCCGCCGCCGAGAAGATGATCGTGCGGCTGGGCGACTTCCTCCGCATGACTCTGGAGAACTCCGCCGCCCAAGAAGTTTTGTTGCGGCAGGAACTGGAATTTTTGCACTGTTACCTTGAGATCGAACGGACTCGTTTTGGCGACCGACTGATGACGAACGTCGAGGTTGAGCCTCAGACGTTAAGCTGCTGGGTGCCTTACTTGATCTTACAGCCGATTGTGGAGAACGCGATTCGCCACGGCATCGCGGCCCGCGCGGTTCCCGGCAGGATTGACATCAGAGCTGAACGGAAGAACGGAATGCTCCGCTTGCAAGTCACTGACAACGGTCAGGGGCTGGAACAGACTCTCGCGTCGAACAGGCTGTCCGGCTGCGGGGGCATTGGCCTGACGAATACGCAGGCACGGCTCGACCAACTCTACGGCTCGGTCCATCGCTTAGAGATGACGACCGCCCCGCAGGGCGGGACGATTGTGACCGTGGAGATTCCATTCCAAAGCAGCGACCAAGATGGCGCGGGGAGCGCTCGATTACTGACTGGTTTAAGCGGCGGCAACTACGTGCCGCTGCCGAGCAAGTAAGTTTTCACAAGTGTCGGCTGCTGTCCGCACGGTGAGCACCAGCGCTGCAAACAGAGATCATTACGGCTGTGTTCTTTCGACTCTGGTTCAGCGATTTGCTAGACCGCTGTTTTAACATTCAACCTCTAATCGCTATCAAGCAGCTTAGTCGTGTGTTCAGTGACGCTCGGCGGCTTGACCAACTCTGCGGTTCTCACTGGCTGCTCACCAACGCCCTTCATTCGAATGTTAGAGGCTGGCGGTAAAGTAGCGCGGCCTAACATCGTCCCTAATCCGGATGGCTGGGGGGGCTGACTTTTGAGGGGTGCAACATCTTCGCCAAAGATGCGGGAATAAAGCATCACTGAAAGACCCGCGAGAAAGATGGTAAACGGGAAAAGTAATGGAACGGGACCCTCAACAAGAAAACCTAAGGCCAAGAAAATAGGCAGCAACACAACGCTCAAAAACATCAACTTCGCTCCCCGACTGATCCCCTTCCGCCGTGGTGAAGCTAAAGTTAGCAGTGCTGCTTCTTCGCGCACGGCAAGCACTCCGCCGCCCGCGAGCCACTCTGCCAGTACATCAATCGGTAGTCCACACCGCGAACAGAATCTCGTATTATCGGAGACTTGTTGCTGACCGCATTTAGGGCAATACACCAAAGACCCCCTGTGAGCTGCAACTGTGATTGAACACAAGCGATGACGACAAGTTTGGTTGTCACATCAACGCTCGCTCCATTCGGCGGAACAAAGCCTTATCGTTGCATAGTGTCCAAGCTACTTAGGTTTTATGCTGACCTCGCCCGCTAACGCAACCCCCTGAGGGTCTCTATGGTCATAACTCAACACTCGTGCAAGTTTCCACGCGCCGTTATCTTTCTTCCAGAGATGAGTAAAGACGGCAGTTTCCGTTAGCTCTTCTTTTTTACCCTCCGTCAGTTTGTAGAAACGATGCACGCCCGTTTGGACTGCTCCGTAATTGTTGAGCGGATAAACCCGCACGCTGTTTTTGTCGAGTTCTCTTCTCGCCCGGTAATCAATGCCCTTCTTTTGCCTTTCGCACAGATTTCTGATGGCGTTCGCAAACTCCGCCCCGGATTTCGCAGTCTGTCCCCATTTGTCGTGATAAAACTCGAAGTCTTCGGTGACCAATTCTTTGAGCTTGTCGGGATTACAACTGTTGAAGACAGCGTCAAAAAGTTCGCTATCCTTGCCGGCAAGTTCGTCGAACATCTGCTGTGAGGCTGCTGTGCGAGGGCTTTTTAACTGCGCCGCGGCGGTCGTGCAGAGCAATGCAACGGCGATGAACATTAAAGTAACGATTCGCATACGAGTCTCCTTCAAGTGACGGCAAGCATTCGGATTAAGAATCGCCGAAGACAAAATTCAGGCGGTGGCTCAATGAAAGGAGACCAAGCGCAGCCGCGAAGGCACGCAGATCGTAGCAGTACTGGTTTGAATCTGCGTTTATCTACGGCTCATCTCCCCTGCTTAACCCACTACCCCGGCTTGAAATCCCGACTATCCAGTTGAGAAAAGTTCGGCTGTGCCGTAGCTGTTTGCAGGGAGGCCAAGCAAAACACCGCGACCGAGCAAAACACCAAGAACCTTCTGCGTTTCATCGGTATCTCGCGGACGAAAATCAAAGCTGTCATCTTTCCACCCCAGCAAATTGTTTTTTATTTTCGTAACATTTTGAACCTACGACTGGTTCCTCTATGTAGTTCCAGAAGAAGCGGCACGGCAGCCCATCTTTTCACAGACCGCAACCCCCTCGAACGTCGCCGGTTTCAGCGCAAAGCAGCGCCGCACAAGTACTGAGGGAGAACTTGTTCTCTCGATTTAAGGATGTAGTTCAATTCCGTATCAATGCCAGCGGCGATGTCGTCAACACTTGGCTTGATTAGGTGATCGGGAATGACGGTCGCGTCCGGTTGGGGCGTGCGTGGCGCTTGAAAATAAAGCGGAATAACAATCTCGAACCGGGAGTTCGGCAAGTTCAGTAAAGCGTAGCTGTCGCCGTTGATGCCTTGAAGGTTGCCGCCCGCTGCTTGTCCGACGATAGTCGCCAGTCTGTTCTCGCGCACGACGCGCAAGAACTGAAACGAGGCGGAAGCGTTGGTTGCGTCGGCGATGACAAACGCCCTGCCTTGAAAACTGTTTGCTTGCGACGGAAGCGGCTGACACAATGGATCGCGCAAGACACGAAATAAATTATTGATGCTCGGTTTGAATTGCGATGGTGGCAAGCCGTTTTGCAAGC
>JACCRA010000358.1 GCA_013813825.1 Pyrinomonadaceae bacterium
ATCGATTACGACATGATCGAACTGGCGCAGCCCGACACGGGGAACGTCCCGAACAGCGGTCCGACCGTCGCCTCGCGCACCTGCATGATCGTCGGCAAACTCGTCGAATCCGCCGTCATCGGCTTGCGACAGACGCTCTTGAGCAGCGGTTTGCTCCCCGCCGCGTACACCCCGGCGGAGTTCGGCGCGGCGTGTCTGGCTTATCAAGAGAAGTTTGGTCCCCTGAAATCCTTCAGCCAGTATCGCCCGCCGCCCGCCGTCGTGTGGGACGACGAGAAGTATCAGGGCGACGCTTACGGCGCTTACGCATGGGCGGTGTACGTCGCCGAAGTGACGGTTGACTTGACGACTTACGAAGCGCATGTCGATGACTTCGTCGCGGTGCAGGAAGTGGGCAAGGTGCTGCATCCGGTACTCGCGGCTGGGCAGATCGAGGGCGGTGTGGCGCAGGCCATCGGCTTCGCGCTCTACGAAAACGTCGTCTGGCAAAACGGTCGGATGGCGAACAATCAGATGACCAACTACATTATCCCAACCGCCGCTGACATCCCGCCGATTCGCGTGTATTTTGAGGAACAGCCCTATGCCCACGGCCCCGGCGGCGCGAAAGGCATCGGCGAACTGCCGATGGACGGCCCGGCCCCGGCGATCTTAAACGCGATTGAGCACGCGACAGGCATTAGCTTCAATCAAGTGCCGTTGATGCCGGAAGTGATGATGGAAAAACTTGATCAGATGAAGCGCGGATTGGTTGCATAAATACGTCTCGCAGCCCTGCCGCGAAGCCCTGCCGGCAATTGAACTTGATCTTGAAAGGTCATCGTGTCCGAAAACAACAGCAAAGTGAAAATCTCTTGCATCGTCAACGGCGATCCGGCGGTTGTCGAAGCGTACCCGATGTCGCGGCTGCTGGACGTGTTGCGTGAAGAGTTGCGGCTGACGGGGACCAAAGAAGGCTGCGGCGAGGGCGAGTGCGGCGCGTGCGCGGTGTTGCTTGACGGCGAGTTGGTCAACAGTTGCCTCGTTCCCGTGCTGCAAGCTGAAGGCGCGAAGATGACAACCATCGAGGGCGTGGCGAGCGGGGAAGAGTTACACGCCGTCCAGCAAGCGTTCGTCGCGGCGGGCGGCGCGCAGTGCGGCATCTGCACGCCGGGCATGGTGCTCGCCGCCGTCAGTTTGTTGGAACACAATCCGCAGCCGAACGAGGCCGACATTCGCCACGCCCTCGCGGGCAATTTATGCCGCTGCACGGGCTACATGAAAATCTTCGAGTCGGTTTTGCTCGCTTGCCGGGAAGGGAGGGAAGGCGCATGAGAGCTTTCGTCCCGGCTTACGAATTGAGAGCGCCGCCGACGCTCTCGGCCACGCTCGAACTGTTGGGGAGCGAGCCGGGCGCGTGGCGCGCGTTCGCCGGCGGCACTGATCTGATGGTGCTTTTTGAAGCCGGCAAACTCGCGCACCGGAAATATCTGAGCATCCGGCATCTACCCGAACTGCAAGGCATCGAGGTGACGCCCGCACACGTCACGCTCGGCGCGCTGACGACCTATACCGAAATTCAGCGTCACGAGACACTGCGGCAAGAATTTCCGAACCTCCGCGCGGCGGCGCGCGAAACCGGCGGCGTCGCGATCCAGAATCGCGGCACGCTCGGCGGCAACGTCGCCAACGCCTCGCCCGCCGCCGACACGCCCCCGGCGCTCATAGTCTATGACGCGCAACTCGAACTCATCTCCGCCGCTGGTGGTTCGCGTTGGCTCGCTTACAGCGAATTTCACACGGGCTACAAGCAGACGCTGATGCGCCCCGACGAACTGCTCGGACGCATCCGCCTGCCGCGCCGGGATGAAAGCTGGCGGCATTACTATCGTAAGGTCGGGACGCGCAAGGCACAGGCGATCTCCAAGACCTGTCTGGCGGGGGCGGTGCTAGTGGCGGGCGGTCGCGTGCGCGAAATTCGTTTGGCGGTGGGCAGCGTCGCGCCGACCGTCGTGCGCTGCTTGCAAACTGAGGCCGTGTTGCGTGGGCGACAACTTAACGCCACCGTTATCCATGATGCGCGTGAATCTCTGGCGCGTGAGATCGCCCCGATTGACGATGTGCGCTCGACGGCCAGCTATCGTCTGCGTGTCTCACAGAATTTGCTGGAAGAGATGTTGACGGAATTTTCTGCGTAAGCGTGGAGCCGGAAGAATAGTAGCCGCGACTTTCGCAAAAGCATCAATTGATTCAAAATCGCCGGATCACCCACCCACCCGCCACGACCATCGCTACGCCGAGCGCACGCCACAGGCTGATGGGGCGCGTCGGCGGACCCAGCAATCCATAATGATCCAAAAGTAGAGAGACGAGCATCTGCCCGGTGATGGAGGCGCATCGTCGCGCCGATCTTCGGTGCAGGATCGTGGCGGCAGTGACGAAGAACGCGCCGAACAGTCCACCGATCCAGACCCATCATGGGGCCGCCATCAGCGCACCCGTCTCCGGGGCCGGCTCGCATAGCACGACGCTGTAAGCGAAGAGCGCCACCGTGCCAACCGCGAAGGAGACTAGAACGGCCTGTCCCGGTTGCGCCATCGAGCGCGCTAATTACGAATTGACGCCGGCCTGCACCGGCGTGAAAGCGCCCGCGAGGGCGGCGCGGAGAAAATAAAACCAGAGCATAAGTTTTGTCTCAAAAAACTTGTCGGGCCTGTGGCAACTCCGCAGCCCCGTGGCGCTCCAGCACGATAACCCAATGTTGCAGTTACGCAACACGGATGAGATTAGCGATGCGTCGAGCTGGGTCAGGACCAACCACAGCCCAGACATCATGACGCGGGCGGTGTACCAATCCGTTAGAACTCGATTTAACTAGCCGAAGCGTGCTCCTGATTGTAAGTCGCCAGCAACTCGCCAGCGCGCACTGTGAGGACACACGA
>JACCRA010000541.1 GCA_013813825.1 Pyrinomonadaceae bacterium
ACGCCGTACTGCTCGGTGATGTAATTCAGGATGTCGCGAATGTCGGCGTTGACGACGTTGAGATTGATCGGCTCGCCGATGAAACCGGACTGCCCGTAACGACGCCCCTGCTCGGACTGCGGGCCGCTCTGCTCCATGCCGCCTTGCGCGACGTTCATCAATGGTGTCGGCGAGGGAGCGGGCGCCGTGATTCGCTGTCCCGTCTGTTCTTGCAACGGCTCGTAGATTTCGCCGTCCGTTGCGGTGTGCGGGCGCGCGATGGCAACGTCCGCGTGTTGGCCGGTCAGCGAGCGCGGGGGATTGGGATGCGGGAAAACGGCCGGGGCGTAGGCGGCGAGCAGCGAGAGGGCGAGCGCGCCCCTCATTTTGCCCGTCACGATTAGTCGATACTTGGAAACCATGATTTCATCCTTTACGGGAGTACAGCGGTTCACTCCCCACGCGCTAACGCTCGTCGAAGTTGTCTCTTCTTAAGCGCGCGCCGCACTTCGGGGGAACCACTTCGGTTTGTCAAAACGCATCATCGCCGCTAAACCCGGTGCGGCCTAAAGACGACTCCGCGAATAAATTAGCCGGCGTGCGCCGTCCACCGTCTCAGGCTGGCGGACGGCGCATGTCGTTTGTGTCTCAGTTGTTAGGAGTCGGCGGGATGGCCGGGTCTTGCTTCTTCTCAGATTCAGTTGCGGGCGCGACTTTGGCCGCCGCCGCGCTCAGTTGATCGATGGTATCCACTTGACGAAGCGGCTTGTTCTCGACGCTCACTTCGCGCCGGCCGTCCTGATAGCGCGTCTCACGCCGGAAAACGAGGCGGTTTTCTTCAATGGCGACTAACTGGCCGTTATAAAAATTCTCGCCCGGATAGATCGTGTAGGAAAGTTTGATCGGGGTGGCTTCGACCATCGCGGCGTAACCGCGCGGCGTGCGGAAGATGCCGATGACTTGAAACTCACTGAGCAAAAACGCCGTGGTCGGCTTCGGGGCGGGCTGTTGCGCGCTCATCGCACGCAGCTTCTGCGATTTATAGCTCTCGATCCGGGCTTGAATCGATGGTGTAGCGACGACGCCCACCGCTGGCTTCTCTGTTTTCTTCTTCTTCTTCTTCGGGACGAAGACCGGCCGGTTGAACGGATCGTGCGGTGCAGTCCGGTACGTCGTGCTGGGTTCCTGACCTTTCACCGCCGGAGTCCCGCAGATGAGCAACGCGCCCAGCGTCAGCAGTCCGCCGATTAATTTCTTGCGTGTCTCTGTGTAGTTGTTCATAACCTTTTTCCCGAAAGTGCAAACCCTTAATGTCCGCAGTTCTGACGCCCGTTAGCAGCTTAATCAATCGCTTTTTTCGCTGCCGCCGCCGGCTTCGCCTTCTCCCCCTTGCCAGCCGGTGCCGCTGCCGGGGCGGCGGCGGCCTCTTGTAGCTTCTCCGAAGAGACATAGTAAGCGGTCAGCAAAAACTGCCCTTCCACCGTGCGCCCGCCCTTCTGATCGGAAGTCTTGAGGATGCTAAAGTCGGAGATCGAAACGAGGCGCTGGTAGGCGGCCATCTGCGCGAAGAAGGTGCCGAGCTTGTTGTAAGTTCCGGACACTTCAACTTCAATCGGCTTACCGGAATAAAAGTTCTCCTGAAAATCTTCTTTCGGCGAGAAGCGGCGCACTGAGAGATGCCCGCGCGCGCGATCCTGTATGCCTTGCAGCACGTTGGTCAATTCGCGCTGTTCCGGCAACAGCGTTACCAATTCGTCGAAATCGGCCTGCACCCGGCTATGGGCGGCGCGAAAGTCGTTGATCCGTTGCGACGCGACCTGCGCTTTGGCGTTAGCCTGTTGCAGGGTATCGATCTGTTCTTTGAGTTGAGCCGTCTTGGCGCGCGTGTCTCTGGTGACGAAGTACCAGAAGCCGGCGCACAGCATGAGGGCAACGAGGCCGAAGATGAGAGCCTGTACGTGCCACGGCTTATCCAGAAAATTCATTTGCTTATTGATCATCGTCACGTCCTCACGGCGCGCGGCTTTTGGCGCCTTGCAAAGTTACTTCTTGGCGATCTGCTTGGCGACGGGAGGATTAGCGGCGGCCGGGGCGGCGCTCTGGTCTCCATCTTTCGACGAGCCGGGCTGAGTGTATTTGCACCTGATGATGAAGCCGACAGTCTCCGGCTTGGGCGCGACCTTCTCTTCACCGCTGGTAGGGGCGGCAGCGGCAGCGCCAGCCGGCAACTCCATGTTTTTACGTTGAGTCTCGATGTTGACGTTGGTAAAGAGGCCGGAAGAAAACTCAAGGCTGCGGCCGAACTGCGTCACCGCGGCTTCGTTCGGCGAGTCGCCGGTGATGGTCAGGCCGTCGTCCTTCTGCTCGATGGTTTCGAGGAAGAAAGTGGAGAGGCGCGGCAGACGCTCGTTAATCGAAGACAACACGGCGACCGGCCCTTCCTGCGAGGCGCGCAGCTTTCTAATCGCGTCGATGCGCGCCTGCACGTCTTTCGTCTTGTTCTCTAACACGGCGATCTCTTTTCTCACCAGTTCCATCTGCCGAGCCGTCTCTTGCTCCTGCTTGAGCTTTTCTTCGGCGGCCCGGTGCGAAGAGTTAGCGCTGACGTAATCGAAGCCCATCACGACGACGGCCAGTACGCCGATTGCCAACATCAAGAGTTTGCCCTGCGTCCGCGGATCGGCGACCCGTTTCTCAATTGTCGAGACGCTGCCGTGTTTATCCGTGACGGAATCCAGAAGGTTGACTTTAATCATTTAGGCGTCCACTCCTCTCAAAGCAAGTCCGACGGCCACCGCCATTTCGGGCATCACGTCGCGCATAAAATCGGCGTCGAAGCGGCGCGCATCGACTTTAATTTTGCGGAACGGATCGAATCGCTCGACCGGCATGTTGAACCGCCGCGAAAAAAATTCGACCAGCCCCGTGAGTTTCGAGCAGCCGCCCGAAATCAAAATCTTCTGGACCCGGCCCTCACCATCTTCGGAAGTGGCGCGGTAGAAGTCGAAGGTCTTCTGAATCTCCAGCGCGAGCGCGTCCGAGACGCTCTCCAACACCGAACTGACATCGCCTTCAGTGCCTTCGTGGTGCGCCCCCGGCGCGCCACGCTTAATCTGCTCGGCGTCCTCGAAAGTGAGTCCCAGTTCCTTTTGCAACATGGACGTGAACTGCCTGCCACCCATCGAGATGTCGCGTGTGAAGACGCTGCGCGTGCCTTGCAGGATGTTAATGTTCATCGTCGCAGCGCCGATGTTGAGGAGCGCCACTGTGTCGCCCGCCGCCGGCTCGTAATTCACTTCATAGCAGTTCTGCAGGGCGAAAGCGTCAACGTCAATGACCGCCGGCTGCTTGCCCGCGAGTTGGATTGCTTGCTTGATGTTAGCGACGAAATCGCGCTTGCAGGCGGCCATCAGCACGTGCAGCGAGTCGGCCGTAGAGCCGACCACTTGGTAGTCCAAATTGACGTCGGCAATGTCGAAGGGAATGTGCTCTTCGGCGTGCCAGTCAATTGATTCTTCCAATTCTTCCTTGCTCATTGGCGGCACAATGATGTTCTTCACGATGACCGAACTGCCACTCACACCCGCCGCGACGCGCTCGGTTTTAAATTGGCGCGACTGAAACAGTTCCGCGATGACGTTCGAGACATCGTTCAACTCCATGATCTGGCCGTCAACGACTGTATCAGGCTGGAGTGGTTCGTGTCCGATGTTTGCCAGCGTGAGGTTGCCGATCTTGCCTTGCAACTCAACCGCTTTCACCGAACTCGAGCCGATGTCGAGGCCGACGAGATTCTTGCCGGAGTTTTTTCTCTTGAACATAAATTACCTGATCCTTGCAACACGAATGATCCGCTGACGAGAGGAGCGGCGTAGCCGAGCGCGAATGCGACGCGATCGCAGACGATTCTGACGCGCCGAGGAGCACACAGATTTGGAGGCCGATGTGGCATCCGACATGTGGCGGCCCAGCGGGTGTGCGATGGTGTCCATAACTTTTTTGCCGGTGGCCGCGAGGGCGGAGGAGGAAGAGTGTGAATTCAACGGAAAGTTGCTGACACTGTCGCCTTAGAAAAATCACATGAAGAAGGTAGGTGTTTGACGGATGTGACGCAGTGTCAAAGCTGTGCCGGGAGGCACTGTATAGCCATTTTCCATCAACGAGATGCGCCTTTTCGCTTAAGTCTCAGAAGTGCAGAAAATCGTCAGGGCGAGAGCAATCCTAAAACGACATCTCAAGAACTAAGCCGCGAAATGGTCAGGCTGTTACGGTCAGGGGAGCAAGCGCCCATCCACGTTTGAGACTATAACCCACGAGGTTTATTAGTGTCAATCACTATTTTGCTATGTTTAACTGTTTAGACATAACGCTTTACAGCGCTCTGGCCTGAGTTTTATACATTTATTCTGGAATCAGAGCGGGACACTTCCAGTTTCCGGGCGATGATTCGGAAATTGCGATTTAGCGAATTTCGGGCAACAAGCTGTGTAGCATCCGCGCTGGCTTTGGTGTGAAAACGTGTGGTGAAATCGATTAATGATCTTTTAGCGGGACGGGGTGTGTAACAAGTAAATAGAGATCGAAGATATTGAGAGTCGAAGTAGGCTCAATTGTTTGAAGTTGATTCATGAGCCGCAGACTCGCCCTCCTCTGGAGCGTTGGGTTTGATTTTTACCAGACGTGCGGGAACTCCCACATGGACGTGATATGGCGGCACGTTTTTAGTCGCCAGCGCCCCCGCGCCGACTATTGCGTGTTCGCCTATTTGCGTCCCCGCTAGTACAGTCGCGTGATAAGTGATGCGCGCGCCGTCGCCGATCCGGGTGGTCAAGTTGGAGACTTGGTTGATGTCCACGACATCGTGAGTGTGAGAATAGATATTCGCGTAATCGGAGATCGACACGTTGTTGCCGATCTCGATTCCGCCGCGATCATCAAGCAACACGTAACGGTGAACGACGACATTATCACCGAACGAGAGATTGTAGCCGTAAGACCATTCGACGAAATGCCAACTCTTAAAGTTTGCGCCGACACTGCGGAAAATGAGCGGAGCCAGCATCCGGCGGAAGCGGTGGCCGAGCATCGCGTTCTGCCCAATCGGTGAGCGGTCAAACATCTGCCACAGCCAGATGAACGGTTTCCGCTCGGAATAAGCGCGGGCGTCGACGTCCGGGTAGTATTCCGGCTCCGTCGTCACGTTGCGCGGATCGAAATGGTGCATTAGGACGCGCGCCGCCAAAGGTTGCGAATTGCAATCAGGAGACTTATCCAGTTCCGCCCCGGCGCCGAAATAGATTTGCCACAGCGTGTCGCGCACAACCTCGTTCGGATCACGACGACCGTCGGTCAGGTCACGATAGAGGTCTTGGAGAAATTGCTCATAATCAACTTCGGCCTGCGGTAGCGGGTGCAATTCGCGGTATGGCATAAATGATGGTGGCGCAACCTCCAGGTAATCATGCGAGCCGGCGGAAAACTCTCACAGCGCGCACGAAAGCGGACAATCAGCTTGGGGAGGAAAGTAGCATAGACGCCCGGCGGCAGCAATTCACGCGCAAAACTTATCACCACTGTTAAATGCGAACCATCTTTCTTGCTACAAGTTATTGCCAAAGTTTACGATACGGGGATGCTAAACCGGCGACAAAAAATCCTCTTGCCGGCGGTCATGATCCTTCTCTTGATCGCCGCTTGGCTCTGGTGGAATCGGCCGCGCAGGGTCAATCTGGCCGAGTATGCGCCCGCCGAGTCGCTGGTTTTTCTTGAAACCAATGATCTCCCGGAGTTGCTCAGCGGAATCACGTCGACGACTGCTTGGCGTGAACTGGCGCGGGCGGCTGGTATCGACAAGCCGCTCGGAAATCTCGGCTGGCTCGGCCGGTTAGCCGCGTGGACAAGCATTGGTCCGAACGAATTGGTGATTTACGGACGCGCGCAAGTTGCCGTCTGTGTGATGGGTTTCGAGGCAGCGGAGGAGGCGGGCACAGCAGCACTCAACATCAAACCAAAGGCCGCGCTCATTCTTGAGACTCACAGTAGCGAGCGGCGCGCCAGAGCTTTCGTTGATCGTTTTGTTGACGCTTTCGCTCGCCGCTCCTTCGGTGCGGTACAGGAAGCTAGTCGTGAAGAGTCGGGCGTGTATTTCAGGACGTGGGGTGCGCCGGACGGCAAGCGCAAAATCTTCGCCGCGTTGACTGGCAGTTTAATTATTGTCGGGAACGATGAAGGCGCGGTCAGGAGTTGTCTACTGGTCAGCCAGAACGGACAGCCGGCGCTTTCCGGCGATCCCAAACTGGAAGAGATGCGCGGGCGCGTCAGCAATCCCGACACGCTCTCATTCGGCTACGTCGCGCCGGCGGGGTCGCAAAAAATTCTCGAAGTGGCCGTCATCGCCTACGCCGGACAAGTCTCGGCTGATCCGAAAATGCAGAGTGCGCTGGCGATCCTGCTGCCGCAAATGGCGGAACGATTTCTGGGGAGCGCAGGCTGGGGAGCTCGGATCGTCGAAGGAGCGATTGAAGATCGATACTTTCTTACCGTGGCGGGAGGGCTGTCCGAGCGTTTGCAACAATCACTCGCCACGCTGCCCCGGCCCAGCAATGGCGCAGCACAGTTTCTACCTCAGAACACTTCTCAGGTCACAAATTACAACTATGCTTCGCCCGATCAAGCTTGGCGTGGGATTAACTCAGCCATCTCTTCACAACTCGACATCACCCTTGCGCCTCTCGTCATCCGTTTCCTCGACGAGTCGTTGCGGCCTTTCGGGATCGACTCGCCGCGTGAGTTTCTGAAAGCCGTCGGTCCGGAACTAACGACGGCGCGCCTCGATTCGGGCGGAGAGAGTTTGGTCTTCATCGCCCCGGTACGTGACGCCGGGTTAGCACGCGCCCAACTGCTTCCACGCTTCGGCAGCCGGCCGCAAATTATCAAAATCGGCTCGTCCGAGATGTTTGTGGCAAAGGACGAAGAAGACAGCGCCGCCAGTTTTCTCTCAAACTATCTCATCATGGGTGCGGCCGCAGATGTCCGCCGCTGCTTGGAAGCATATGCCGCCAAAACTCTGGTGCAGAATGAATCTTTTGAGTGGGCGGTTCACAGCGCTTTTTACGCTGAGGCTTCAGGAGTCGCAACTTTAACTGACGAGAGCGAATCCGTCGAAGCACTACTACGTCCGCTCGCGCGCCGGGGCGACCGGATGCAGCCTCGCAAGAGTGTCACGTCATTGGAAGCAGGATGGCGAAAACTTCCTTACTCTGTCAGCCAAACACGGCTCGGCGAAGCGGGAGTTGAGAGAATAAAGCATTCGGCCTTCGGTTTGTATGGGACGATCATCAAGCAATTTATAAGAGATGCGAACATCGAAAAGTAAGCCCCACAGTGCGGCAAAACTCTGCGGCCATAGGTGTCCTACAGCGTAACGCGTGAAATAATTTCGCGGTCGTACTTACCGCGTATCTTTTTAGTTTTCAAGACCAGGATAATCAAACGGTTGCTCGGCAAGGACGGCTCGCATATTGATTTGTCCAAATAGCGTCTCAAGGTAGGTGCCAAGACGATGAAAGACTGTTGTTAGATCGTCGCTCCCGCGTGTGGATGCGATCTCGACGACAAAACGTTCGTAGGTCTCCCAGTCTTTGTACATTAAATGACGCAGGCTCCCGTTTTGAAAATCGGTCAGCCGCTCAAGGAGCGGTCCGACAGGTCGCCGCCCGCCATCCCTTGCCGCTCGCGATACAATCTGGAGCAGGTCCCACAAATCCTGCCGTAGCACTAACGACTGATCCAATTTGGCGCTAAAGCCGGTGAAGAGTTGTGCGCCGTCAAGTGACTCATCAAACAATTGCGCGAGCGCGACCATCGACTGCTGAAAGCAATCCCGCAGAAGACCGTGCGCGTTCTCAATTTTGCTGTAAATCGTCGGCGCCCGTTGCGCGTCCGCCAAACCGACAAGCTCGTGAGAAAAAACCTTATATAGTTCCATGCGGAGCGCATAGCCGGTGCGGTCGAGCGCGTCGAAGAGTTCTTCCGGCAACTCTTTGGTTCGCATGGCTCGCTTCTCGATCCATTCAACTAAATCGCGCCCTTCATCGTGCAAGAGGGTGAAAATCGGCAGCGTTTGTTTCAAGGAGACGTCACTCTCCAACAGCGGTTTGATAGCCTCCAAGCGTTCGAGCATCAACACCAACGCGGAGAAGACCGCTGCGAGGTCCGCGCCGAGCGGTTCGGGTGAAACTCTTTGCGCCATTAGGAATAGCTCGTCAACCGCTGGGGCTGGGGCTGGCACTTGCGCCAATCTTTTCAGCGAAGCGCCGGCACCAGATAACTCCCGGTTGAGAAGATTCCCGAGACTAGCCCATGCTTGAAATTTAACTTGCGGGGCTTTTAGTAGCGCCGCGCACAAGTTCGCGAGGTCCTCCAACACTTCGCTCAACTCATTAAATGCCGATTTCAGGGAGGGGTTGAGGCCGGGAAGCATCTCTTCCAGTCGCCCGATTTTCATAGGGGGCGGTGCGGACACGCTTGGAGTGACCTGCTCGCTACTGCTCATGTTACCGATCAACTGTAAGCTGCGGCGAAGGTAATGTTCTGCAATTAATACCTCTTCCGAGAAGTCACGGTCTGCCAGAGACTCTCGTTCAAGGTCGCTAAAGGAATGGTTACGTAAGTTGAAAAAGCTGGACAAGGCCAGCAGCTTTAAACCGAGTTCGCGCTCCTTCGCTAGGGAAAGTGTGGTGCGCTGCTCACTCGTCACTTCCGCACCGGGACTCAGTTCCGTTTCCTTTTCGGGTGCGGCAGTCTCCTGAATGTTAAGACTAATAATGTTCAAGTTGCTGATCCTTGTGAATTCAGTCGGCACCCTAGAAGCGAGAAGAGTGGAAGTACGTGTACGCTGCCGCGTCGACGGGTGCAATAAATTTCCCCTCATCTTTGTTATAGTAAATTATCTACTAACACCGCAAGACGTTTGTGGAAATAAATTATGGACTTTAGCTGTCACAAGGAGTTACTGATCGCCACGCAAAACAAAGGTAAGTTACGCGAAATCTCTTATTCCCTCAGCGACTTGCCTTTGAAGTTACGCACCTCCGCCGAGTATCCCAATTCGCCCGAAGTTGAAGAAACTGGCAAGACTTTTGCGGAAAACGCCGTCCTTAAAGCCCGGCAACTCAGCCAATATACGGGACTGTTGACGCTGGCCGACGATTCAGGTTTAGAAGTTGAAGCCCTCGGCGGAGAACCCGGTATTTTTTCCGCGCGTTATGGCGGGCGGAATAAATCCGACCATGAGCGTGTCTTGCTGTTATTGAAAAACTTGGCGCGAAAACATCCCGGAAACCGGCGCGCGCGTTTTGTTTGTGCCATTGCTCTCGCCGCTCCCAAATCTGGCGCCTTCAAAATTTTTCACGGCGTGTGTGCGGGTAATATCGCTATTGAGCCACGGGGAGAACACGGTTTTGGGTACGACCCTGTTTTTATCCCCGAAGGCAGTGCGCTGACTTTCGGGCAATTGCCGGAATCGCGCAAGCGACAAATCAGCCACCGGTCGAAAGCTGTCGCCGCCCTGCGCGATTTTCTTTCGATTTATTACCCAGTTTCAGCTTGAGTTTTCCCCGCTGCCCTGCCTAGAATGCAGGTCGCGTTTATCGTCAAGCGGATGGTATAGTTAAAACTTCACGGGGCGTAGCACAGCCTGGTAGTGCGCTCGGTTTGGGACCGAGAGGTCGAGTGTTCAAATCACTCCGCCCCGATTTCTTGTCAATTTTTGTACCGTGCCGACCTTCTAATTTTAGAAGGTCGTATTGTTATTTAGTGAAGGCAGAATCAACCAGCCTTTGTTACGCAGATTATTTTTTAAAAAATAGCGCGAAAACTGCTGTTTTTTTGCAGACGTGAGGCTCTCTGGTGTGATATATGTCCTCTGCAAGTTTTTCCATTCTTCTTGATCAGCAGGAGGCAGCCAGACGTAGACATGGCGACCAAAGCAACTCAAAAACGCATGACCCAGTCTGAAGTTCTTAATCATTTCGCCGAAAAGTACGGCTTGAAGCGCGTCCAAGTTAAAGAGATATTCGACGAGTTAGCTAGTCTTGCGACCAGCGAGGTTCAATCCAGCGGTGAGTTCACCGTTCCCGGCATCGGCAAACTCGTTCTTTCTGAAAGAAAAGCGCGCGAAGGACGTAACCCACAGACCGGTGATACCATTCAGATTCCGGCCAAAACAACGCTCAAATTTCGCGTTGGGAAGTCGTTGAAAGACACTGTCGTTCCCAAAAAGTAAAGCTTCGCTCTCTCTCATTCCGGCACAAATCCGACCGCCTTCGAGACGGGCGTCTCATTCTGCGCCCGACTCGCGGGTGGTGTTGGATGGTCGGTTTCTCCCACCTTAAAAAAACCTCTGGTAATTCATCCCACAGATAGTGTAATATCTCGCGATTCGCAGGCAAGAAAATTTACTATCGGAGCATTTTTTTACTGAGCACGGCTTTTGTGCGCCTAAATCTCCGGTGATTTAGTTGATAACGTATCATGGGAAGAGTTTGCAGCATCTAAATTGGTGTTTATCAATCATTTTTCAAGCCTGCTCGCAGGCCGACTAAAGAAGGAGCATCGAGTACAGTGACATACAATGCGAGGCTGCCGCTGGAAGAGCGGCTTAATGTAATTGACCACATTCAGGCGCGTCGGTATGCAAAACTGACCGGTGCCACACTGGAAATTGCTACCGAGGGAATAATTCGTCACTTGCGGGCTTGTGATCGGATGGATGTCAACCCTGATGTCTCCGCAGTTCGCGAGATCATCGACGATGCATTGAACGGTAGGCGGGTGTATGCAGAAGCCGTCGACACCCGCTATGCCGCTTGATGTTTACCCTGTCAGATATCGGATAACAAAGAGAGGCCGTCTGCCCTCACGGGAAACGGCCTCTCTTTTTATCGTCAAACCAAGTTCCTCTGCCTGATTATTTGCTATTGAGAAGGTGATACTGAAAAATCGCCATTAAACTAATGGCATCGGTGATTTCACCATTCAAAGCCATCCTTAACGCTTCTTTGAAAGGAAGCCGGCGCACGATTAATTTTTCCGTCCCTTCGAGTTGCTGCTTCCCTTGAATTAAGCCGGTAGCTAGAAACCACACGGCCAACTCGTCTGAGACGGAATTGGAGAGGTGAGCTTCGCCGAGTTTTGCCCAGTTCCCTGCACGCAGTCCTGTCTCTTCTTCTAATTCTCGCTTGGCCGCTTTGAGAAAATCGTCTCCTTCAAGGCAACCGCCCTCCGGAATCTCCCAAGAATAGATTCCGAGCGGGTATCGATATTGACCAACGAGATAAATGTCGTCGTTCTCAATTGGAAGAATGCCAATCGCCGTATTTTTGTAATGGACGACGCCGTAGATGCCACGCTCGCCGTCTGGTCGCACCACCGCATCTTCGCGCACTCCAATCCACGGATTGTTGTACACCATTCTGGAGGACAAAGTTTGCCACGGGGGCTTTTCATCTTCAGACACCGACTGACCTCCACTCTTTACATATCGGGCATCGTTGATATTTCACGTCTTGAACAATTTCCATAGCTTCAATATCGCCAACTATGACGTTGCCGGTTCATCATTTAGGATCGCCTTTTCAGCCAAAGTTTCATCTGGCTGCGGGGCGGCGGGCGGGCGGTCAGCGTGCCGGACAACATCCAGCAGGGCGATGGCAATCGCGAGCACGACTGGGCCGATAATCAAGCCGAGCACACCGAAAACTTGCAGACCTCCGAGCACCGAAAAGAAGATAAACAACTCGTGCAGCTTCGTCTTTTCGCCGACCAGTTTAGGGCGCAGGAAGTTGTCAATCGAACCGATCACGAGCGCCCCCCAGATGGTCAGAAACAGAGCCTTCCCCCAATGCCCGGTCGCCGCTAAGTAAATGGCTGCCGGCACCCACACGACGAAAGCCCCGGCTACAGGGATCAGCGAGAAGAAAATCATGACCACGCCCCAGACGAGCGCGGACGGTAACCCGACGATGAAAAAGCCTAGCCCGCCGAGCGCGCCCTGAATGGCCGCAATAATTAACACGCCGTTGACGCTGGCGCTGATTACTTCTTTCGTGCGGTTGATGATCTCGTCGCTCTGTTCTCTTTCGAGCGGCAAGAGATCGGGCAGGGCGCGTGCAATTTTGTCACCGTCACGAAAGAGGTAATACATCGTGAAGATGACGAAGATGGTTTGGACAATGGCTCCCACCACGCCGCCCACGAGGCCGAGCGTCTGCCGTGCAATCGTCCCGCTCATGTTCCGCAAACGTTCTTCAATAAACTGCTGTGAGCGCAGTTGTTCCAGATCGACGTACTGCCCCAGTTTGCCGAAGAATGGCCCGGAGAGCGGCGTGTTGGGATCGAGAAATCTCTCGATGAATGATTGCAGATTGCCGGTGACACCGGACAGTTCCTTTACCAGTGCGAGTGTAATGAACGTGAGAGGCAGCAGGATAACGACGATGACGAGCAAGCAGGAAACGAGGGCGCCGAGTCCCGGGCTGTTCAGGCGCGCGGCGATCCGTCGATGCACCGGGTAAAAAACGATGACCAGCACGATGGCCCATGCCAGCACGTCGAAAAACGGCCACAGCATGAAAAAGCACAGGACTAATGCCAACACAGTCGCGCACAGCAGCGCCAACCAGCGCCCTAAACTTCCCCGTTTAATCATCGTCCCTCGTTGCTATTAATCTTCATCTTGGCAGACTTTTTTAACGCTTTGGAGGATTTGCGCCCACCCTCTTGCCTTTCAGCCACACCAGCAGCCACCTCATCGCGCTCTCTGGTTGACTGGCACGGACGGCGGCATGATAACATCAAGCCGTTCTATGTGAACGTGCTCCCGTAGCTCAGCCGGATAGAGCATCTGCCTTGTTGGAGCCTCGCGGCGTAACGGCCTCGCGCCTCGGCGCGGGATAACGCATCGAGTGGACGATCCTGTATGCGGGGACGCCCTGAGAGCCAGCGGTACTCCATCCGGAGTAACAATCCGTCTGGATTGGGTAATCCGCAGGAAACCACGGTTTTGTTTTTCAACCGACGGGATCCTCAGAGACTATACGGATCGGGGCTGCAATGCCTAAGAGATAGTCCAGCCAGCAAACCCGCTTTCACTGGCGGGCGGTCAGGGAAAGCCTGATGCTGGAAGCTAAGCAGAGGGTCGCAGGTTCGAGTCCTGCCGGGGGTATGAAGGTTAAAAGGCCTCGCGCTTGCCAGCGATTTGCTGGCTTGAGTATGATGTGCGAGGTTTCGACATCACAGAGGGACGGGATCATAATCGGTCAGACAATTTGTGGCGGCTGTAGTTCAGCGGTTAGAACGCGGGATTGTGGTTCCCGATGTCGAGGGTTCGATTCCCTCCAGCCGCCCGCTTTTAAGACGAGGAGAGGCAACCTACATTAAGGTCGCCTCTCCTCGTCCGCGTTAAAGGTAAAATTTAATTCTCACTTCACTTTTTGTAAGCGCCTGCCGGGTGCGTGATTTCAACATCGTCCTGAGCCGTTTGCACGTCGAGTTTGTGAAAACCTTTTTTGGTGTGCGTCGAGAGGTAGGTCAGCGCAAACTGGCGGTCAAGCGTCAGCGTCAATTCTTCAAGGAATGGATTAAAGCTCACGGGCGCGCTGAGTCCCTGAAAAAATGCTTTGCCGCCCGTCTCCCCGGCCAAGTAATTGAGCGCGCTTTGGGCGTTTCCCACCAGTCCGCCGCGATTATTGTTCGTCAAATTGGTCGGCGAGTAGATCGTATAGACGGCTACCCCGCGACGTTGCGCTTCGTTAATGGCGCGCCGTAGGTCGATGAGTTGAGTGGGGGTCGAGCTATCGAGGCCGCGTGAGATGTCTAAGCCATCAGAAACGACGAGAGCGGCGCGGCGCGTTCCCGTGGGCAAAGATTCAAAACGCTTGAGAGCTTGGTACACTTGTTCATAAGGGCTGAAGGGCGCGACCGACTGCGAGCCGACAGGGATGCGGAGTGATTGAGCGGCACGAGTCAGATCAGTCGTAAACTTCTGGCGCACTTGCAGCGATCCGGCGCGCATGTAGCCGACCATCACGCGCGACCCTTCGGGCATTTTTTTGATGAACGCGGCGAGCGGCTCGATCTCATTGGCCGCCGGGGGAACCAGATCGTCTTGGATGAGGACGGCCAGCGCGAGCGGGGCGCGATCCGGGCCGCGCGCCGAGAGAATCTCCTGCATCTCGCCGTCTTCCAGAACCGTAAGCGAAAGTTGCTGAAATGCCTCGCTCCGGTCACGTTGCGCGTCACGCTTAACTGTCACCGGGATCGTCACTGACCGGACGCCGCCGCGCGACTCACCGCGTCGGGCAGACTTTTCCCTGACCGGACTCTCGGCGTTACCGTTCTGCCCCGATGCAGCGCCGACGAAGACCGCGCACAAAGTTAAAAGCAGCGCCAACATCTTCAATCTCAAAGTTCCCTTCATTTTCTCTCCCTCGTTGTCCCTTTAGCTGGTAACCCGCACATTATATAACCTTAACACGCAGTTGAGTATGTACACTCGACAAGTTCGAGAAGCGTTGAGCCGGTCAGGGTTTATCGGAAGACAATCGTTGCTGACGAATCGATCAAGTTAAATTGGTGACAGGCGTTTGATGCGTTCGGGCATATCCGAAAGTTGATAAACGCCCGCCCACGCACGCACGGCAAAGCCTTCCGCCACGAGCGCATGATTGCCCAGACCAGCCTCTGGCCGCGAAAGACCGACGGCTTTAGCTAACTCGCCCGGCAGCGACATCCCCGCGCTCTCAAGATACACCCGCGCCACTTCCCGTAGCGCGTCGGCCCGCGTAACTTTCGTCTTCAACTCAACCGGGAATCGGCCCTCGGCCAACGCCCAGACGTAGGTGAACCACGGCTCATAAAGCACATCCTGCGGAATCACTTTCATCGTGCGCTGAAGTTCGTCGAGGGCTTGTGTCAGACGCTGGCGCTCGCCGAGCTTGGCGGCGTGGCGCAAATCGCACGTCGCCATTTCCCACTCGCGGCGTAAAACTTTGAGCACCGCTTGCGCTTCGGCGGACAGACGCGCGGTCTCTTCTTTGCGCGGGACGCCCCACAGCGCATGGAGATAGGGGACCAGACGGGGCGCGACGAAGAGGGCGCGCCCTCTGGCGAGCTTTGCATAATAGACACGGCCGCGGCGCATCAACTCGTCCTTGAGGCTCCACGTCAAACTACTCTCCGGGTCTTTCTGGACGTTGCGGGGCATATGCGCGTCGCGCCGCCCGCAGACGGCGACGTAGAGGGAAGGACCAGGACGCCGCGCGTCGGTCATCGCCGCGCAGAAGCCGACGCGCTCCACTAACTGTTCCGCTTCGGCGGCGTTTTCAACCCGCCACTCCGGCGCGCGCCGCCACATGCGGTCGCGGTACTCTTCGATCTCCTCTGGTAAGGTCTTGAGCGTCTTCGACTTCACGGCCATTCTTCTTCACCGTCAATCACTACTACATTAAAACTCATCATCCTATTAACAAACGGACTGAGCGTAAGTGTACCAAGCTGTCCTGTTAGTTTGAAAAAACATTCCTGAAATTTTTACGGCCAACGTCTTACCCGCCGTCTTGCTGAAACAGAAAGGGCGCAAGTTCCTGAAGAACATTGCGCCCTTTAATTCAGTGATTCTCGCTAATGCCGAGAATCCTTCCGGTTGTTCGTCGCCGTTTAGCGTGGGCCTGAAGTGCGGATCGTGACTTCCGTGCCGCGCCGCAGTTCGAGATCATCTTGGCCCTGTGCATAGACGGAGCCGGCGCCGCCGCCCGCGCCGATGACCGCGCCGATGGCCGCGCCTTTACCGCCGCCGGCAATCGCGCCGATGATCGCTCCGACCGCCGTGCCGATGGCCGTCCGCTGCACTGTCCGGTCGGTCTGGCTGTCGCCTTCTTGCACCGAACCCTCGTTATCGACGCGGACGGTTTCGCCCTCGCCGCTCCTGACGCTCTCGACCAATCCGGCGAAACGGTAAGTCCGCCCGTTGTTCAGACGAATCCGATCAAAGTTAAAAGTGAACTCCGCGCGGCCGGAGACGCGACCCGAACGCTTGACGTTGGTGATCGTCCCCTCAATCGTCGCTCCCGAATACTGCGAAGGCTCGCGCACAGTCATCGTGAAGCGGTCGCCCTCGCGCGCATCCTTCGTCGAGAGGTCGTTGTTGAGCGTCGCGATCAAGGTCGTGTTGTTGGCGATGGCGAAGTCGTCATCGCGCCGCCCCGTCGTGTCGGACGGAAGAGTATTCGTCCCTTTGTAAATATCGAACTGTGCAACGTCCGCCGTGCGATCATAATAGCTTCGCACGGTGACGGGTTCGCGCAAATTCGCGACTGTGATGCGGCGCGTCACGAGCAATCGGCGACCGTTATTGAGCGGGTTGAAAGAGACACTGAAATCGCGGTCTCTGTCTCCGGTGGTGCTGACCGTCAATTGATCGCCATAGAAAGTCGCGCGTGCTCGCACCGAGTCGCCGTCCGGGTCGCGCTCGAACTGCTCGCGGCCATCGGCGTCAAAAGTGATTTGCGGGGCGCGGGTAGAAGCGATGGTCACGGAGTTGCCCCGGCGCTCGATGGCAAGCGCATCAGGCGCTTCAAGGCGTGCCACGATCTCGTTGTTAGTCCGGCGGCGCTCGTTCAAAGGCAGCGAGCGCGTCGCGCGGTCGGCTTCGGTGCGCGGGTTCTCACTGAGCGAGGCGTTCAAGCGGTAAGTGCCGGTCAGCCCGCGATCATAATTGTAGTCGTCGTTAGCGGGCGGGTAGGGCGGGAAAGTTTCCGTGGAGCCGCGCCGCCACGCGACATTGTAAAGCCGCGATAGTTCGTTGAGATCAACTCGCACCGCCGCCCAATCGCTCTGCGCGCGACTGGAGAGGCGGTTGCGGGACACGAAATTATCGATGCGCGAAGCACGCGCCAAGACGGCTTCGATGTCAGAGGCCGCGACGGTACGGCGTTCAGAACGATCCCGTAATTGATCGATGACGCGCACGAAATCATCGACCGAGTCGTTAATGTTATCTTCACGTCGGGTGCCGTCAGTCCGGCTTTGGTCCAGCGATTCGTCGAGGCTGGCGCGAAAACGCTCGGCGCCGGTTTCCAGACGGTCGACTAACTGGCGCGTCTGCGCTTCGTTCGAGCGCGCGATGGGACGCCGGCGCGGCTGCGCCTGCGTTGCCGTCAGGCCGAATGACAATATCGAAAGTGCTAACACCATCGTGATCGCTTGTCTAGTTTTGTGCATTTATTCTTTCCTCCGATTTACAAAATCAATTGAAACATTTTTCAGCAAGTTGCTTGTGATGCTTGCCTCATGGTTGTGTCTGGCTTGAGGGAGTTGTTTGAAAACTTGAAGAGAGAATGATGTGTGCTTTGCCGGCTCCGGTGGCGTCGAAAGCGACCAGAGTTGTGTGTTGATACCGGCTGATCCTCAATGCCTGCGACCCACCTACCGGCAAGTCGAGCACCCTGTTGTATCTGATTCGGCAAGCCGCGCGGCAGGTTGCCGCTTTTTATTCTCTACCTCAGACGGGTTCGTGGCTTAACGGCGGCGCGTGTACACAGATGATGCACCAATGGGGAATACACGTATTAAGCGAATTCACCGCGAACCCCGAAAGACCCCATTGATTTAGCGAAACTCTTGACAATCTCCCCCGTCTTTAATTGTTAGCAATTAGCGTGCAAACATCTTTTAAGGCATGATGGTTAAAGCCTTTTTGACGACGCCACTGTGATGAGAAAAGGAATTTCCGATGACCATTGCCGAGATTGCCACAGCCACTATTCAATTCGCGGGCGAAGACCTCTTCGTTGCGACGACACCAAGCGGTCACGCGCAAGCGATTGACACAAACTCCGCACGCTCAAGCGCCGCCTCGCCGATGGAGTTGCTGCTGCTTGCCCTCGGCAGTTGCACTGCGGTTGACGTTATTTCGATTTTGCAGAAGAAGCGCGAACGGGTCACGGACTACCGCGTGGAAGTCAGCGGCGAGCGGGGTGCAGAACACCCGCGCGCCTACACGCGACTCGAAATCCGCCACATAGTGCGCGGGCACAATGTTTCGGAAAAGGCGGTCGCGCGGGCGATTGAATTATCCGAGACGAAGTATTGCAGCGTCGCCGCGACGCTCAGGCCCACAGCGGAGATCGTCTCGAGCTTCGTGATCGAAGAGGACGAGCAGCTTTAACTCTCCGGTAGGGTCTCTTCAATCTCAGAAAAATGGACGGGATTAACAAGATTAACAGGAAAGTGCTGGAGACAAGTTTCCCTTATACCTTGTGAATCTTGTTAATCCTGTCCATTTCTGTTGTCGGGCTTGGAAGAATGAAGAGACCTGCTCTCTGGGGAAATTGATGTGTAGTCGGGGGTTCAAGCTGTTAGAATAGCCGCCGTCCTTTCAAACCCCACTCGAAGGAGAATGACTGATGGCTGACGAGAGAAAAACTTGCGCGCACCCCGGTTGCGGTTGTCCGGCTGACGAAGACAGTAAGTACTGTAGCGCCTACTGCGAAGGCGCGGGAGGCACTGCGGAAATTTCCTGCAAATGTGGCTGCCCGGGCTGCTAGTAACTGCATCTCAAAGGCGAGCGGCTCAGACACCGGGGCATTTCACCGAAGGCGTCTGAGCCGCATCGCTTCTCTCCCCTTCCGGCGTCGCGTGACGCTATCAACTTTTAGTTTCGTCTCCATCAATTTTTCAGTCGAATGTTTTGTTCAGTTCCTTATCCTTGCGTAGCCGCTCAATCATGTTCACATCGCTCTCGCACTTATTCGTCGCCTGCATTTCAACTCTCTCCTTCACGCTTGCCTGTTACCGCACTGAGCCGCCGAAGCCCGAAAGTCCGTTAGCAACAACGGAGGAGGAGGCGGTTTTCTTCGAGGCCGCACCGCCGCTCGACGCTCAAAGCGACGAAGCCCTCGTGACCGTGCGACGGCTGGATCGCGAGGGTCGGGATAGCGACGGCAGCGGCGGGCAACTCGCGCAACTTCCGGCATCCGAGCACCTGCGCCGCGCCGCCATCTATATCGCTAACCGCGCCTTCGCCGAAGCGCGCGAGCATTGGCAGGCCATCATTGAGCGTCATCCCGAACACGAGAATGTGCCCGCCGCACTCTTTGGGATGGGGCGCTCGCTTTATCAGGAACGACGTTACACCGAGGCATTACCTTTCTTCGAGCGGCTCGGCCAGCAATATCTGCAATTGAAGGAAGGGCGCGAGGGTTTCTATTACGTCGCCGCCACGCAATTACGAAACGGGCGGGCTGCCGAGGCGGCGGAGCGGTATGGCGATTATGCCCTGCGCTTTCCAGAGGGCGAGAGGGTTGAGAATGCGTACCTGAACGCGATTGATAGTTGGCGCGAAGCCAACCGTCCGGCCGAAGCCTTGCAATGGATCGACCGTACCCGCACGCGTTTCAAAGGCACGGCCGCCGACACAAACGCCCTCTTCGCGCGCCTGCGCCTGCGCGTCTCAAGCGGCGACTGGCAATCCGCCATCCGTGATACGGATGAGTTACGCGCCGGAGCTTTCCCGGCCACCGCGCTGACAACACTGCCAGAAGTCTTGTACCTTCGCGCTTACAGCCTTGAGCGCGCCGGGCAGACCGCGCAAGCCCTCGGCGCTTATCAAACGGTCGGCGACAAAGCGTCTTCCTATTACGGCGCGCTTGCCACCGCGCGGCTCGCGAATTTGGGTGCCGCCGGCAAGAAAATCGCCACGATGCGTAACAGCGTCGTTCGCCGTGAGGCCGAAGCAGCATCGGGAAATTATCCGATCCCATTTCGCGAGACGATTCTGCGCGCGGTGCAGGGCAAAAATGTTGACGCGCGTTTTGTTTTAGCGATCATGCGACAAGAGAGTTCCTTTAAGCCGCGCGCCCGCTCGCAGGCTGCCGCCCGTGGCCTGCTGCAACTCACGATGGACGCCGCCACTAGGTACGCGCCGCCGGCCGGGATCAAGAATTTCACGGAGGAAGACTTGTACCGCCCGGAGATCAACATCCCTCTCGGCGTCGCGTATCTGGCGGAACTGTTTGGCAAGTTTCCGAACTTACCCGAAGCGGTATCGGCTTCTTACAACGGCGGTGAGGATAACGTCGAGCGCTGGGTCAGGCGCGCGGGACAGCAGGACAACGGAGTCTTTACGTCCGAGATCGGTTTTACTGAAAGCAAAGATTACGCGATGAAAGTGATGGCAAACTACCGCGCATACCGGCTGCTCTATACGGCCGACCTGCGCCGGCAACGCTAAAATCTTGACCTTCGCCAGCGGCGTTTCCGCACCTGACGCTGCGGCAAATTCTGAATAGCTTCAGCTTGGACGACAAGTTCTCCCTTGACCCACGGTTCATCGGAAAAGCTCATCTCGCCGGCCACTACATTCACTTCCACCGGCTCGCGGGCTTCTATTGCTAGTGCTCCCATCACCCGCGACTCGCTCCCGCCGTGCCAATCGTTCAGTTTCTCCGCACCGGCGAACACGCCGATGCCGGTTAAGAAACTAATGACCGACGCACAAACCGCACCGGTCACCTTTCGGGCACGACGTTGCAAAGCGCGTAGCCCGACCGGGCAGTTGTTCGTCAGAATCGTCCCGTCGCCCCGGCGGTAGAAGCGCACGCAGAGCCGGCCTTCGCTCCGCATGATCAGCGCCTCCGCTTCCTTCCGCGACATCGCCGAAAGGTTATAGACGTTGAGGCTGCATTGCCCGCAGAAGCGGACGCGCTCGT
>JACCRA010000369.1 GCA_013813825.1 Pyrinomonadaceae bacterium
TACGGAGCGAACACTATCGATCTCGCGCGCACTGTCAGCTTGCCGGAGTTTGACGACACGCACGCGCACCTGCCGCGGCTGTGGGCGCGCGCCCGCATTGATGCTTTGCTGCGCGAGATGAATTTGAACGGCGAGCGCGAGGATTACATCTCGGAGATCATTCGCCTCTCGCAACGGTACAAGCTCGTCACGCCGTACACGGCCTTTCTCGCCGCGCCGCGCTCTCTACTGCGCCCCAGACTGATTCAGCCGGGCGATCCGGTGATCCGCGTCAAGACCGATCCATCGATCACTTCCGTCTTCGCCGTGCTGCCTTTCGGCGAGACGCTGCCGCTCAAATACTTGCCGGAAGCGCAGGTTTGGGAGACACGCTTTCTCGCTCCGGCGTGGATGCCGGACGGCACGTACCGCTGCCGGCTGTTGTTAGGGGACCAACGGGGAAACGCTTATCAGGAGTCGAAGAGTTTCGTGGTCGATAGCCACGCGCCGCGCCTCACCATCAGCGTTGCGCCACAGGCGGTGCGCGCCGGCGATGAAGTGTTGGTGAAAGTCGCGGCCGACGGCGACACGGCGCGTCTTGTCGCCAAGCTGCACGGCGCGCGGCCCGTCCAACTCTACTGGTCTGACAGCGACCGGATGAGCGTCGGCCGCCTGCGCGTCCCCGCCGGATTGCCGGCCGGGCGCTACGTCCTGACCGTCTCGGCGGAAGACTTCGCGCACAACCAATCGAGCGCGGAAACCAGGCTGGAAATTAGATAAAGGGAGCAATGACATTCAAGGCATAGTTTTGGAGAGGGCGTGTTGCCGGAAGCGCAGGCATCCTTGCCTGCCAAGCGCGCCGCAGGCGTGCTCATCAACTTTCGCGTCCACTCAATCTTGAGTTAACCGGCATGATCTGTTCGCGCTGTCGCGCTCAATGCAGGCAAGGATGCCTGCGCTCCCGACGAAGGCGTTGAACATTTTCAAGGGTCGACAATCCCGACGCTTGTTGTGCCCGATTTCGAGTGTCGAACGTAAATGAGTATCTCTCTGTGGACATGGCTGCGGTTGGCGTTGGCGACGGGTTTTGCCGTCGGTTGTGGCGTCAGTCTCGATCCGCGCCGGGTGACTGCCGCAACAGACGATAGTGTTCAGTCGCTCCGTGCAGCGGACGAAGCGAGCGCGCGGATCGAGGCGGCGATGTTCGCGCGCGTCGAGTTTCTCGGAGCGCAAGCGTTGGTCCCGTACCCGACGGCCGAAGCGCGGCAGCGTGTCGCCGACCTGACAGCACAGCACGCGGACGAGCCGGAGCTGTATCGGCAACTCGCGCAACTGGACGAACAACTCGGGCGCGTGGCGGAGGCCAAGCAGGAGATGCGGCACTACGTTGAGCTGCGGCCGAATGATCACGCGGCGCTGCAAGTGTGGGCCGACTTTCTGCATCGCCGCGCCGAGTTCGCGGATGAGGCCGCCGTGCGCGAGCGTCTGCTGCGGCTCTCGCCCGCCACCGAGCGCCCCGCGCTGATGAGCGAATTGATCGCGCTGGCGCAAACGCACGAATTGGGGAAATATCTACAAGCGGATTTCTACCGGGAAGTGATCGACGCGGACGCGGGCGCGGCTTTCGAGATCGTCAGTCAACTTGTCGAGAAACTGCGCGCGGAGAAAAGCCACGGGGCGGCGCTCGCGGCAGTGCGGCAGTACCGGCCACGCTTTCCCGCGCGGCTTGATTATTTCATCGAGCAGGAAACCGCGATCCTCGTCGAATTGAATCAACTCGCGGCGGCCGAGCAAGTCTATCACGCGGCGTTCGATCCGTTTTGGCCGGACGAGTTGGCCGAACAGTTTTATCAGTTCCTCGCGGCGCACGACCGCTACCGCGCCTACGGTCACGAATTGCGCGAAGCGTTCCGCCGCGATCCAACAGACTTCGACATCGCGCTCCGGTTGCTGCATTACGACGCGCGCGGGTACGGGACGGGCGAGTTGCCACGCGTCGTCGCCAAGCTGGAAGGGGCGCGGGCGCGGCGCGCCGTCGCGTGGCAACCGGAAGAGTTGGCGACGCTGGCGCGCTTCATGCTCGCCAACGGACACGGCGACATCGCCGCGCGCCTGCTCTACACGCTGCACGCGCGCGGGGAGTTGGGGCCGGGCAGCCCCGTCCGCGCGAAAATTCTGTATCAACTGTTTGAGTTGTTGTCGGACGCCGGGGGCGAGCGGCTCGCGCTGACGCGCGGCGATCTGAAGTTTTATGAAGACGTGGCAACGTCTGATCCGCATCCGGGACTGCTCGGCGGCGTGCTGTCGCTCATCTTCTCGGACTCCGCGCCGCGCCGCGAACTGCGCCGCGAAGAAGCGGCGGCCGTCGAACACTTCAATCGTGCCGCCGCCCAACGCATCTTTCAAACTTACAAGGCCGAATATCCGACCGCGCCCGAACTGGCGCAGATGTATCTCGATCTCGTCAGGCTCCACACGGCCGGCGGGCAAGCGGATGAGGCCGCCGCTGTGCTGGGTGAATTTGAAACGCGCCATGCCGACGAGAAGAAGGTGATTGATTACCCGTCGGTCGCACTTAAACTAGCGGACGCCTACATCGCGCTCAACCGGCACGAAGACGAGCGACGCATTTACCGGCGCGTGTTGGACCACCTCGGCGCGCGGCATTCGTCGTTACTCGTCTCGTTGGTCCCCACGACGCGCAAGCCGCAATTCTTGGAGACGATGCCCGTCCCCCGGCCGTACCCGTTTAAGTCGAATCAAGGCATCCACATTCCGCACGAGACGGACGCGGACGGCTACGGCTATCCATCCTCGTCGTATCGCGATCACTTGAGAACTGGCGGAGTGTCGCGGCGCGGTGCGTCGGCGAGAAACGACGAAGACGGCGGCGGCGATGGGGGAGTTACTTACGCCGAAGTGCTTGAGCGATACGTGGCCTCGCTCGCGCACGATGAAAAGGCAAACGAGATTCTGGAACTGTACGCGGGCGAGTTGCGAAAGTACCCGGACGAGCCGGGACTGTATGAGCAGATGTTGCAATGGCTGGGACAGGCCAAACTCGTTGACGAGCAGCTTCGCGTCTATCGCGAAGCGTTACGACGATTCCCAACCGTGGTGTGGCGCGACCGTCTCGCGCGCTGGTACTTGCGACACGAACGCCGTCGCGAGTTCGCGGACTATTCGCGCCAACTGCTCGCGCAACTCGGCGACGCGGAGGCCGCCAGCTACCTCGTCAAGTTCGTTGGCGAACAAGCGCCGCCTGATCCCGCGAGTTTCGACGCGCAGTTGTATCTCGGCCTCTACCGTCTCGCGCACGAGCGGTTCCCGCGCGATCTCGCTTTCGTCAACGGCCTGCTCAAGTTTTACAGCCGGCACGAACGCTGGACGGAGTGGCGCGCTCTGCTGGCCGAACACTATTTCGTCTCGCGCGAGATCAGAGAGCAACTACTATCGCACCTCGCGAGCCGGCGCGAGTTGCGCGCGTATCTGGAAATGGCGCGGGAGAAGTGCCGCGCGAACAATGGCGCGGCTGAGAACATTGCTGATTGGTCC
>JACCRA010000401.1 GCA_013813825.1 Pyrinomonadaceae bacterium
ACATCATCATCACGACGATAATGGGCACACGCACTCTCACGCTCAGCAACACGAGCATGAGTCAGCCGACGCTCATCAGCACGAGCGGACTCACCACGAGCACGCTCATCACGAGCACGTGCACCACGAGCACGTCCATCATGATCATGTCCATGACATGCACGCTGATCACGATCATCTCCAACACGAGCACGCCCACGCCGGAGGATTGGTCCACTCGCATGGCGGCGGGCGCGCTCACTCGCATCTGCCGCCGGGGACTGACGGGGTGGCGGTGACGTGGCGGAGCCTGCTCGCGCTCGGCATCTCAGGCGGCTTGCTGCCATGCCCTTCGGCGCTCGTCGTGATGCTGTCGGCGATCACACTCGGGCGCATCGGCTACGGATTGCTGCTGGTACTGGCTTTCAGCTTCGGGCTGGCGGGCGTGCTAACTGGGATCGGATTGCTCTTCGTCTATGCGCGCCGATTCATGGCGCGCCCGCTGGCGTCGGCTGGCGGCCTGCTGCGCGTGCTGCCCATCTTTAGCGCGCTGGTGATTACTGTGGTCGGCATCGCGATCTGCTATCAGGCTTACGGCGAGGGCGGGGCTGAGGCTCTCGCGGCGCTGGGGAGTTACTTCCCGCACGACGACGAGATGTCTTTCGCGTCGCGGGGCGCGCTGGCGATTCTCGGCTTCGGCTTGATCTTCGGCCTGCGCCACGCGACCGAAGTTGATCACGTTGTCGCCGTCTCAACCATCGTTAGCGAACATCGCAAGCTCTGGCGCTCGGCTCTGGTCGGCGGTTTGTGGGGCGCGGGGCATACGGCCTCGCTGATGCTGGTCGGCGCGTTCGTGTTGGTTCTGCGAATTGCGATCCCGGATCGCGTCGGCGAGTGGTTGGAGTTCGGCGTCGCGCTGATGATCATCGTCTTAGGTCTGCTGGCGCTGGCGCGGTCGCTCGGCGGGCGCCCGTCCGGCGTCCACGTCCACCGGCATCAGCATGACGGCCAGACGCACGCACACGTCCACTTCCACGAACCGGGCGGAGCGGCGGCACACGACGATGAGACACCAGCCACGACGACGACGGAGCATTCTCACGCCGTCTCACGCATCGGCTTTAAGCCGCTAATCGTCGGCGCGATCCACGGCCTCGCCGGCTCGGCGACGCTGACGCTCTTGGTGCTGACGCAGATCAACTCAACCCTGCTCGGCCTGCTCTACCTCGCCGTCTTCGGCCTCGGCTCGATCATCGGCATGATATTGATGTCCGGCCTCATCGGCCTCCCCTTCGCCTACAGTTCGCGCAGCCTCGCCGGCTTCAACCGCGGACTACAGACCGTGGCCGGTATTCTCAGCATCTGCTTCGGGTTGTGGTATGCCTACGAGAAAGGCATCGCGAACGGCCTCCTCACGGCCGCCACCTGAAGTCTTCTTCCGGTGCTGCCTGCCTCCTCGCCGCCCCGCGCGATTATTTGAAGGCAGCGCGTAAATCCTTCGCTCTTGGTCTCTTGTTTCTCTTTATTGCGGCAGGCCGTTTGCCAGCATTGAAGGGTTTGCTGTAGTAATTTTATGGAAGCAGCGTAGTATCGTTTTCGTGGCCGCTAAGGGTGTTGTCGTCGTCGTCTTCGGGTTCGAGTTGTTCGATGGCGATGTCGTCTGAGGTTGGGGCCGCGAGGGGGTCGCCGTCAAAGCGTGCGAGCAGGACGGTGATGTTGTCTTCGCCGCCGCGTCGGTTTGCCAGTTCGATGAGTTGCTGACAGGCAATAGTCAAGTCAGTTTCGGCTTGCGTTATGATCTCGCGCATCTCTTCGGCGCGCATTTTGCCGGAGAGACCATCGCTACAGAGCAGCACCGTATCGCCGCGTCGCAGGTGGACGCGCGTTATCACCGGGGTCAAATCGCGCTGCGCGCCGAGCGCCTGCAAGATGACGTTGCGGAACATGTGCGTCTCGGCGTCCTGCTCGGTGATCTGGCCGACATCAACCAGTTGCTGGACCAGCGATTGATCTTTTGTAGCGAGCTTAATCTGGTTGCCGCGGACGACGTAGGCGCGGCTGTCGCCGACTTGCACGAAGTCGAGCGTCTGGCCGGTGATTGCGGCGGCGGTGAGCGTCGCGCCCATCCCGCTACAGCGCGCGTCTTCCAGGCTCTTGCGGTGAATCTCATAGTTGGCGTAGCCAGTGGCGTTAAAGAGCCGGTCAACCAGTGCCGGCTCGTTTGCCGTGCCAGCGTTTGAGGACGAAGCGACGCCGTTCAACATCTTCTCGCGTACGCTCTCGATTGCCATCCGGCTCGCGACATCGCCGGCGAGCGCGCCGCCCATTCCGTCCGACACCACCAGCACGAGGCCGTGCGGCCCCGGCTCAAAGCGGAGCAGTTCGGCGGGCGGCGGCGAAACATTGTCCGAGCCGATCCATCCCCGCGCCGTCGAAAGGTCGAGCGCGAGGAAGTTATCCTCGTTGCCCTGCCGGACGCGCCCCACATCTGTCTGTGCGTGAAGCTCAACAATCATAAGAACAGTTAAGAATGACGAGTGATGGATGACAAGCTAAAACAAGATTTTCATCTTACCACTTGTCGCTAATCGCTTGTCACTTGATTTTGCCGAGCGCCTGATCGAGGTCGGCGATGATGTCGTCTGTGTCTTCAAGGCCGACGGAGAGGCGCACGAGTCCGTCGGTGATGCCGAGGCGCTGGCGCGTTTCGGGCAGCACCGCGGCGTGCGTCATCGTCGCCGGATGAGAGATAAGCGACTCAACCGCGCCGAGGCTTTCGGCCAGCGTGCAGATTTTGACGCCTTCGAGCACGGCGCGGGCATTGTCGAGCGAACCGACATCAAAGGCGACCATGCCGCCGAAGCCGCGCTGCTGCCGCTCAGCCAATTCGTGTTGGCGATGCGAAAGCGAGCCGGGATAGTACAGCTTTTGCACCTTCGGGTGCTCCTCCAAAAACGCGGCGACGGCGCGGCCCGAACGGTCGTGCTGCTCCATCCTGAGCGCCAGCGTCTTCGTGCCGCGCAGCACCAGCCACGAGTCAAACGGCGAGAGAATCGCGCCTACGCTGTTCTGCACGAAGCCGAGCCATTCGGCGTCCTGCTCGTCATTCAAAACGACGACGCCGCCGACGCCGTCTGAGTGGCCGTTAAGGTATTTCGTCGTCGAGTGCAGCACGATGTCGACGCCGAATTCCAGCGGTCGTTGCAGGTATGGCGACAGAAACGTATTGTCGCACACCACCCGCGCGCCGCGAGCGTGCGCCAAATCCGCGACGGCCTGTAAATCGGTCAACATCATCACGGGATTGGTCGGCGTCTCGACATAGATCATCCGCGTGTTGTCCTTGAGCGCCGCCTCGACGTTTGAGAGATCAGTCGTATCGACGAACGTGAACTCGATGCCGTAGTTGGCGAGAATGCGCGTGAACAGCCGGTAGGTGCCGCCGTAAGTGTTGTCCGAGACGATAACGTGATCGCCCGCCTTCACCAGCCGCAACGTCGCATCAATAGCCGCCATTCCCGAAGCGAACGCGAAGCCGAAGCGCGCGCCTTCGAGCGCCGCGATGTTTTGCTCGCACGCCGCCCGCGTCGGATTCTGGGTTCTGGCGTACTCGTAGCCTTTGTGCCGGCCCAGGCCTTCCTGCGCGTAAGTTGAGGTCTGATAGATCGGGACAGTGACCGCACCCGTTGTCGGGTCCGGCTCCTGCCCAGCATGAATCGCTGTGGTTGAGAAGCCCATAATGAAGCAATCAGCAATCAGCCGTCAGCTATCAGCAAAGAGTAATCAGTAAGAGCCTTGTCTTAGCTGATTGCTGATAGCTGACGGCTGAGTGCTTTTAATCAAAGATTCCCTGACTCATATATCTTTCCGCCCCGTCGGGGAAGAGGGTGACGACGCGATGGCCCGCGCCGAGGCGTTCGGCGACGCGGCGGGCGGCGGCGGCGGCGGCCCCGCTCGAACCGCCGGCGAGAACGCCTTCAGTTTCGGCGAGGCGGCGGACGGTGGCGTAAGCCTCGTCGTCGTAGATCATCATGATCTCATCTGCCACTTCCTTGTCGAGATTAGGCGGGATGAACTGCGACTGGCCGATGCCTTCGACTTTATGCGAGCCGGGGCTGCCGCCACCGAAGATCGAACCTTCCGGCTCGACCAACACGCAGAGCGCCCGCGGATTGATTTTCTTGACGGCCCGCGCAACGCCGGTGAAAGTTCCGGCTGTGCCGGCGCCCATCACGACAGCGTCGATCTGACCGTCCAACTGTTCGATGATCTCTTGCGCGGTTGTCTCTTCGTGATAATTGGGGTTAGATGGGTTCGCAAACTGCTGCGGCACGAAACTGCCTTCGATTTGTCCGGCGAGTTCGTGCGCCAATTCAATAGCGCCCTTCATGCCCGCCTCTTTCGAGACATACTTGATCTCGCCGCCGAGAGCCTCCATCACTTTCATTTTCTCGCGCGAGTAGCCTTCGGGCACGCACAGCACGACGCGGTAGCCGCGCGCGACGCCGACCAACGCCAGCCCGATCCCGGTATTGCCAGCCGTCGGTTCAATAATGGTGGAGCCGGGGCACAGTTGCCCGCGCCGTTCGGCATCAATGATCATGCCGAGCGCGGCGCGGTCTTTCACCGAGCCGCCGGGATTCATGTATTCGAGTTTCGCGTAGATGTCCGCCAGCGGCGGGCGGGCGTAGCGCGCGAGGCGCAGCAGTGGCGTCTGCCCGACCAATTCGATGATATTCTCGGTGGGTCTCAAAGGCATGAGA
>JACCRA010000404.1 GCA_013813825.1 Pyrinomonadaceae bacterium
CCGACCTACTCGACGCAGGGAGCGTTCGTCGCCGCCGACGGCACGCCCGGCCCGGAGTTCTTCGTCGGCAGCGGCCAGTCGCCGCACCTCGCCGTCGGGGGCGACGTGGCGCTCGTCGTGCGCTCCGTGACTAACAGAAGCGACACGCGGAACCTGCATGACGACATCCACGGCACGTGCATCCACTCGGACGGGACGGTGCTCGACGGCTTCGTCATCTCGAACCGGCCCGGCACGGAGACCGCGCCCGCCGTCGCGTGGGACGGCTCTCAGTTTGTCGTGGACTGGTGGGACGGGCACTCCGGCATCACGCAGCAGCCGCGCGCCGACATCTACGGCGCGCGTGTCAGCCGCACCGGCGTCGTGCTCGAACAATTCGCGGTGGCGAACTCCAGCCAGCCCGAAGACACGCCCTTCGTTGCGGCGCGCGACGGCCTGACCGTCTTCGCCTACGCGAAGTTCTACGACGAGGCCCCGTACGCCGCCTATCGCATCACGCTGCGCACGGCCCAATTCCCGTCGCCCGATCCGGTCGCGCTCCCGGCCGCGCCGTCTAACCTCGCGGCCTCGCACGACGGCGGCAACTTTAGTCTCACGTGGGTTGACAACAGCACGAACGAGATCGGCTTCAAGTTGGAACGGCGCACGGCCGCGTTCGCCCCGAACTGGGGTGAGTTCGCCCGCGTCGGGCCGAACGTGACGAGCTACGCCGCCGGCCCCGGCTTGGCGGGCGACTTCGAGGCGACCTTCTACCGCGTCCGCGCCTTCAACGCGGCTGGCGACTCCGGATACTCCAACGAGGTGTCGCCGCCGCGCGTGCGAATCACTGGCCCGCCCGTCGGCTCCACCTACGACGAGCCGGCCACCGTCACCGTCACGGCCGACGCCGCGGACGCCGACGGGCAGATCGCGCGCGTCGAGTTTTACGTCAACGGCGTGCTCGCCGGCACGGACACGACCGCGCCCTACGCCGTCACGCTGAACGCACTTCCGGCGGGAGACTACAACCTGAGGGCGCGCGCGACTGACAACGGAGGGCAGACCGCTACGACGCAAGATGGCACGGCCGGCTTCGGCGTCTTCGCGCGCCCGTCGGCGACGATCACGAGTCCGGCCGAAGGCGCGAACTTCCCCGACGCCCCGGCCTCCGTCCAGATCAGCGCGACCGCCCAAGTCCCGCCCACGGGCCAGAGCGGGGAGTTCGTCAACCGGATGGACTTCTACGCCAACGGCAATTTGATCGGCACCGTGGGCGGCAGACTCGCCGCTTACAACTTCGAGTGGGGCAATGTCGCGGCGGGCGCTTACCTGCTCACCGCCGTGCCGACGACTAACTGGCTGAGAACCGGCACGTCGAACTCCGTGCGCGTCACGGTCGGCCCCCCGCCTCCTCCTGCGGCGGGCGGCCTTTACTACCATCCGCTGCCGAACCCGATTCGGTTACTGGATACGCGGCCCGGCCAACTGGCCTGCGATGTGCCTGGGGCACCACTCACCGGCGGCGGCACGCGCACTGAAGCGGCGCGCGTCGCCTGTACCGGCATCCCGGCCAGCGCGCAGGTTATCGTCGGCAACGCGACTGTCGTCAACAGCGTGCCGGGGGCGACGGGCGGCTTCATCACGCTGTATCCGAGCGGGGCGTCACAGCCGACGGTGTCGAATCTGAATTATGTGGCGGGGCAAGTCGTGCCCAACGCTTTCACGGTGGGGTTGGGTAGCGGCGATGGTGCGTTCAACATCTTCGCTTCGTCCTCGACCCACTTCATCGTGGACATCGCAGGATACTTCGCTCCGTGATAGTCGGCGTGGTAAAGGTAAAAGGGCGGGAGCATGTGCATGCTCCCGCCCTTTTAGTTGTTCCTGTAGAGGTGCGACGCTGATCGAAATGCCTATCTATTGGGTGGGGCGGTATCGGTGAAAGAATGCCCGTTAGTCAATCCTTCTGAGGTATACCACAACCCTGCTCGACTCGACGATGCCTTCTATTTCCGCCGCCTCGCCGGTAGCGTGATCTTCGTCTCCCTCTCCGAGCAACACCATCAGATCGTAATCCGTATCTCTCTTCCTTTGAATCGTTCGCCAGAAATAATCTCGGCTGTGAATTACGCAATACATCCGGGCGGAGTGATAAGTGCAGAAATTAGTCCGCGCAATCCGGCAGAGCACTGTTAAAATGTGGTGATAGCTCAAGTCGGGGCGACAGTGATTTCGGCTTTGCGCCCTTGATGGGCGCAAAGGAAGAGCGCTCAGCGTGAGAAGTTTCTCTTTCTTTCAAGCAACTATCTGTCGAGCAAAATGCTCTCGCTTGGCTCTCCCTAACGGCGCGTGTTAGCATCGGCGCGCTTTTAACACTCAAGCGCGCGTCGTTTGACTTCCCGGACGCACGGGCGAATTTGATGGTAACAGTCTGCGGAGGTCGATAACTTTTCTCTTGCGCGTCAGCTTCCCCTCTAACATTTCACCCCGGTTTCGCTCACGGCTCAAATGGGTGGTGTGTCGTCTCGCCTTCGCGGTCTGCCTCGCGTTCGTGTCCGCGCCGCCAGCATCGGCGCAGCAAACTAATCCGGTGGATCGGCAGGTGACGAACCCGATCACCGACACGCCGAATGTTAATCCGCTCCAACAGGAACAACCAATCCGCCCGCGAATGCCGGTCAAAACAACGCCGAACGGTGCGGCGGCTCAGTCCACTGAAGACCTCGTCGTACTCTCTGATCAGCAGACCGTTAGCGGGCCGGAGAATGCGCGCGTCGCCCTCTACGAAGGCAACGTGGATGTCCGCATCGGCGTTTTTCGCTTGCAGGCCGACAAGATGACGGTTTATGAGGGGAAGAATCTGGTCGTCGCGGAGGGCAACGTAGTCTTCGATCAGGGCGAGTTGCAGCGCATCACCGGCTCGCGCGCCGAATTTAACTACGCATCCAAGATCGGCTACTTCGTCAACTCGACCGGCTTCACCAGCCAGACCGACGACGGCACCATCATTTATTTCACCGCCGACCGCGTCGAGAAGATCAGCGCCAGTAAAGTGATCGTCAGCAACGGCATTATTACGGCCTGCGACGAAGAGGTGCCGAAGTGGAGCTTCAAGGCCGAGCGCGCCGAGATCACGCTGAATGATCGAGTGCGCGTCAAACGCCCGACTTTCCGCGTCAAAGACGTGCCCGTGCTGCTGTTGCCTTACGCCTCAATCTCGCTGAAGAAGCGCGACCGCGCGTCAGGTTTTCTGACTCCCACTTTCAGCGGTTCGGGCCAGAAAGGTTTTCGGCTCTCGAACGCCTACTACCGGACGCTCGGCCGCTCGGCCGACGCGACGCTTCGTAATGACATCTTCTCGGAGCGCGGCTTAGGCATCGGGGCCGACGTGCGGACGCGCGCCAACTCGCGCTCGTTTTTCAACTTCGGTTTCTATACCGTTAAGGATCGCATTTTCGGCGCGGAGGTCAGCCCGCAGAATCCGGATCAGGGCGGGTCCAGTTTCTACGCCGACGGCGTGCATTACTTTCCGAACGGCTTTCTCGCCGCCGCCGACATCAACATCACATCGAGCCTCGCGTTCCGGCAAGTCTTTTCCGATAACATTCAACAGGCCATCTCGCCGGAAGAACGTTCGCAGGTTTTCGTCAACAAGTCGGCGGGCGACTATAGCTTCAACTTCCTCGCACGCAATCAGGTCACGTCGATTCCGAACACGCGCATCCGCATCCGCGAGATGCCGTCCGCGTCGCTCGATAAACGGCCGTCGCCGCTCGGCTTTTTGAAAAAAGTTCCGATCTATTTCGCGCTTGAAGGCGGTCTCGGCGGCGTCAGCCGGAAAGAGACGGTCGAAGACCTCGCGGCGTTTGAGCGGGAAGGAAACGCGAATCCGCTGATTACTCCGTCACTGGTCCAACGCCTCGACGTGCATCCGTCCGTTAGCGTGCCGCTCACTTACGACGGCTGGTCCGCGACGTTCGCGGCGGGCCTGCGCGGCACTTACTACTCAAACTCCATCGATCCGCTAACGCGGTTGGTATTCGGCCGCGACGTGTCGCGCTTTTACGGCGAGTTTCAATTTGACGTGCGCCCGCCCGCGCTTGCGCGCAACTACCGGCGCGGCGACGGCTCGTTCTTCTTCCGTCACGTCATCGAGCCTTACGTCTTGTATCGCAAGATTGAAGGCATCAACAATTTCGCGCGCATCATTCGCTTCGATCATCTGGACGCCGTCGCCGACACAAACGAGATCGAGTTCGGCGTCACCAACCGCTTCTTCACGCGCCGCGCGACCGAGAATGTGAGCGGCGCGCCGCCCGCCACGCTGGCCGTCAACGGGGCGAACGGAGAGAATGGGACCAATGGCGCTGCCCCGCCGCCGTCGCTGGCGAGCCAGCCCTACGAGGCTTTGTCGATCACGCTGCGCGGCAAGTACTTTTTCGATCCGGATTTCGGCGGCGCACTGATCCCCGGACGGCGCAATCAGTTCTACCCGATCAACACTTTTTCCGGCTTTACCTATGGCGGCATTCCGCGTCGCTTCTCGCCGCTCTACGTCGAGGCGCGCTATCGTCCGCTCGCCGACCTTTTCGCCGATGTGCGTACCAACCTCGACACGCGCACGGCCGGCGTGCGCGATCTGGCCGTCAGCTTCGGCGTCAATCGCCGGCTGGTGCAGGCGTTCCAGACTTTCTACTACACGCGCGCCATCACGCTCGCGCCGAGTTTGGAGCAGTTCGCCGACGCGCGCGGCCAAGAGCCGGGCACGTTGCGCGGCTCGCAATGGAGTCCCTCGATCTTTCTCGGCAACCGCGACCGGGGCGTGTTCGGTGGCACGTCCTTCTTCTTCGACTTCCAAAACCGCCCCGGCCGGGGCAATTCCAGCCTCATCAGCTCGACCGTCACGCTCGGCTACACCTTCGACTGTTGCGCCGTCACCGCCCAGAACTACACCTTCAACGTCGGCCTCCGCCGCGAAAACCGCGTCGTCTTCAGCTTCCGCCTCAACGGCATCGGGGCCTTCGGCACTGAACAGATCGGTCAGAACCTCCGGTAAAGGAAATGATGCATGATGCAATGACAGGCAGAAAGTCTTTGTTTTTTAATTCATCATTTCGCCTTCATCTTTTTCTGTATTTCCGCCGTGCATTTGTGTCATTGTGGTCTGCAGTTCTATAATGTTTTGGCGGGTCGTGGCCGAATTTTCTCCTCTCGATTGCTATCCCGCGCATGAGCCGGAAGCGGCTCGACGTGAAGGTTCAAGGCGGCTTGACAAGCCTGGCCCAGAAGCGCGCCGGCATCCGTCAATTCTCACGTCCGCGTACATCTTTTGGGAAAAGGGCGACATCTTATTTCGCGCTCGAAATCGTTCTCCGGGCGAGTCTTAAACCTGTCCCCCAAGAATGTTTTTCTCAATCGATTCGAAGTGGCAAATGCTGCGCGCGTCGGAAGCGTAAGCAACCGAATGCGAACGGCAGACCGCCGCAAACCGATTCTCCAAACATCATTCTTTACGAGGGCGTGCCGGCTGACGGAGACGCCCCACGCGAGCACGCC
>JACCRA010000450.1 GCA_013813825.1 Pyrinomonadaceae bacterium
GGCCGGTGCTGCGCGCACCGGCCGGGCGGGCCTAATCGTGACTTTGAGCAGCGTGTAACTTTAATCGTCGCCGAGGTCGCGGCGTCGGCGTGCACGCCCTCGCATCATGGCGATGAAGATAAGCGCCAGCACCGCGACGAACGCCAGCACGATCCCAATCTTGATCGCGACGAGCAGGAAGCTGACAAGCGCGATTAGTTGTTTGACGAGCGCGATCAGCAACACAATCAGCGTCACGATTCCGCCCCAGCGTCCGAAAGTTATGAGTAAAGCTGACATCTCGATAAATCTCCTCTTGAACATCTCGTCGTCGCGAAACGTGCCCAATGATGAGTTTCTGCGCCGTACGCCGTTCATCATAACAAACCCGGCCGCGATGTGGCGAGAAGCCGCCCGCCTCTTTCACTTTAAGCGCGGGGGTCGGACATCCACGGAGCACTACTTTTACGGCGCGGCGTTAGGTCGCTCGCTATTTCGCCCGCGCTGAATTTCGTCATATCGAGCGGCGCGGCGCTGTCAAACAGCAACGGGGGGCGGGCGAACTGATCAGACGCGAAAACCTCACGCCGGCGACGCCCCTGCAAAAAGTCGAAGAGCATATAAGCACCCAGCGCGATTAACGCGATTGGCAATAATTCTCGCACCGGCAGGCTCACGCCCATCAATGTCCGCAGCAGAAAGATCATGCCGAGCGTGATGGAAACTACCGCCCACGCCAGCGGGTTGCCATAAAGCCGCCGCGCGATGGCGTCGGACTCCGCGTCGGGTGCTAGTCCGGCACGGATTAACTCCGCCGTGCGATAGGCATCCACCGCCGCGAAGAGCCAGACGCCGATCACTCCGAGGACGAAGAAGGCCACAGCGTCAGTCACCGTCGCCATCTGGAAAAAGCAGGCAAAGAGTGCGAAGTGGACCAATGCCTTCGACATCTGCCCGTTGTAAGCCGCGCCGAGGCCGGGAACGACGAACGAGAGCAACAGCGCGACCCATTTGGAAGACCTGCGCCGCAACTGCGACGGCGCGTCCGCCCGCGCCCCGTGCTGGCGCAGCAACTCGACGCCCACGACGATGCAATCCTGACAAAAGGGAAATCCGCGAATCCGGTGATCGCACGCCGGACACAGAGGCCGCGCGCAACGGTTGCATTGCACTACCGCCTGATTATTAATGTGATAAGAGCAATTCATTAACTTACTTCAACTGCTGACTCGATGCTTATTGGTTGTCACCTGCGGTGACTTATTCCGGCTTTTTGTCTCCGCTGCGGGGCGATGGCGATGGCGTGCCATCGTCAACGCTCTGATTGCCGCCCGCCGCGTCGCCGACCAGATTTCCGGCGACGCGCTTCAAGTTGTCTGAGATGGCCGGGCCGCGGCCGGCGCTCTGGGCGATAGCGCGATACATGCCGCCAATAGAGCCGTCGTCGGAGAGCGTACTGGTGCCGACAAGCACCGCGACGAGCGCCATCGTCGCCACCGTCGCCAACTGCGGCGTCACGATAGCGTCAAGAAAATCGCGCATCCTCGCGGCCAAGCGTGCGGATAAGGGCGCGCGCATCTGCGCGGCCTGCGTCGTGCCGAGCGTCGCTTGCAGAATGCCTTCGTGCAAGCCCGCTGGGACAGGCAGTTCTTCACTGATGTATGAGTAACACGCGCCGATGGAGCGGACGACTTCGCCGGGCAAGTCTGTACAGCGTTCGCATAGCGCCGCGTGCCGCTCCCAGCGGTGATACAGCGTCGCGGGCAGAAAGCCGTCGAGGTAGTCGGTCAAATGATTTTCAAAATCTTCGCAGGTCATCGCCGTCTCCGGCGTGGTCCGCATCAGGATGCGCGCTTCGAGCGCGGGCGAAGGCGGCGGGGGAGTCGAGGTGCGGCACGCCTGTAAAGCGTTTTTGACTTCGCTCAACAAGCCGTGACAGACGGGGCAGCGTAGCGCGTGCGCGGCGCACGCCCGCTGCGTCTCGCCTCCAAGCGAACCTTCGAGATAATCGGTCAACTGATCCTCAAATTCAACGCACAGCATAATCTCTTCTCATTTCACCCCATTAGGCTAAATGATGAATGCGGAATGAAATGCGGCTCCGTCGTGATATTCATCATTCATCATTATCATGTGTCGCTCATCGCGACGACGCGCATCCGGCGCAATACCTTTGCCAGTTCGATGCGGCCACGGTTGATGCGCGACTTGACCGTCCCCTCCGGTATTCGCAGAAGATCCACGATCTCCTGATAAGTTAGTTCTTCAATGTCACGGAGGATGACGCAAGTGCGTAAGTCTGGCGGTAGCTTGTCGATGCCGGCCTGCACTTGTTCGCCCAACTCGTGGCGTTCCAACTCTTTTTGCTGCGAGGCGTTCGCGGCGCGCAGGTGGTAGGTGTGGCCTTCGAGGTCTTCGGCGTGTGTGTCCTGCGGCGCGCGCTGGCGCTTGCGATAATCGTCGATGATCAGATTGCGCGCCAGCCGCATCAGCCAGTTTTGCAAGTCGCCTTGCTTCGCGTCGTACTGATCGAGCGAGCGATAGACGCGGATGAAAACCTCTTGCGTTAAGTCTTCCGCGGCGTCGGCGCGCGAGGTGAAACGGTAAGCGAGATTGTAGATACGGCGCGAGTAAATGGAGACGATCTCTTCCCACGCCGCGCCGTCACCCGCGCGACACTTCCTGACCAGTTCCGCACCGTCGCTCTGGACCGTCAAAGCCTTAACAGCTCCTAACACGTCTTTGCGCGCCCTTTCCGTCTCTTTGCTGCTCTCGAATTCGCGTTCCGCGGACAGAAATCGTAAGCCGTCGGGCATTACGACGCGCTAAAAGGGAAAGTTCCGAAAGGCAGAAAGCAGTAGGTGGAAGGCAGAAAGCAGAAAGCAGCAGTAAAACATGGTTCTTATTTCTTAGCTGTCTTGTGCTATCCATCGGCTGCCCGCTGCCGACTGCGTTCTTGCGCCCGAAAATTGAATGTTGTAGCCTGACTAAGCCACCCAATATATTGTGGTCTGTCCGTTCGGCAGGGTCAAGTAGGCTCAAGCTGAACCGACGTCTCTGTAACAAAAATTCTTGCCCCGGAGCCGGAAAATCTTTTGCGGCGGTATCTGAGATTCATCGTGTTGTTCGCGCTCGCCGCGCTGGTGCTGTGGTGGTTCGGGCGCGATCTGGACTGGGCGGCAGTGCGGACAGCTGTCGGGCAATCGGACTGGCAACTGATTGCGGCGGCTGTTGTGTTAGTGTGCGTGACGTATTTTGTGCGCGCCCTCCGCTGGCGGGCGCTGTTGGCTCCGCTGGCTGAGACGAGTTTGCGCGAATTGTTTGCCGCGACGACGGTGGGCTTTGGCGCCTTATTTTTAGTCGGTCGGGCGAGCGAGGTTGTGCGCCCGGCGTTCCTCTCGTTGCGCGATCCGCGCGTGCGTCCGGCGGCGGCGTTCGTGACAATTGGCGTCGAGCGCATTTATGACTTAGTGACGGTCGTCTTGCTATTCGCCGTCAACCTGATCTGGTTTCGCGCGCCGGACAGCGATCCGGCGGCTTACGCGCGTGTGCGGCAAGCCGGGATCGTGCTGGCAATCGGAGCTGTGATCGGCATCGCCGCGCTCGTCTGGTTTCGGCGGAACGCGGCGCCGCTACTCAATTGGCTGAAACGAAAGATGGCCGGCGCGAGGCCACTCGTCAAACGCGCCGGACGTTTGTTGATTGGTTTGCTTGAGCAGGTAGCGCAGGCTTTGAGCGTGTTGACGGACGCGCGCGGTTTAGCCACAACGGTCGGTTGGACGGCGGTGTTGTGGAGTTTGATCGCCGTCGCCAACTGGCTGGTGTTCTACGCTTTCGGCTTGAGATTCGGAATCAGCGAGACGTTGTTCGTGTTGGGCTGGGCGCTGGTCGGCTCGCTCGTGCCGACTCCGGGCGGGGCGGCCGGGGCGTTTCACGCGGCGACCGCCGCCGGCCTTGTTTTCCTCGGTGTTGTAGTTGAGCAGGCGGCGGCCGTCTCGATCATTTTGCACCTCGTCGTCTTCGGCCCGGCCGTCTTTTTCGGTCTCTACTATTTTTTACGCAGTGATGTGAGCCTTGCTCGAATTAGAAGTCTGGTGAGCGAGCAAGATCAAGAAGGCACGCGCCGGGTGGGTGAATCGCCAGCCGCCGCCGGCGAATTGGTGCTGAAAGAAAAGTAAAGTCTCTGTGCCCTGAATTTTTCCGCACAACGAACAGGAGCGACTATGAAATGTCCTTTCTGCGGTTATTTGGAAGACAAGGTGGTTGACTCGCGCGAGTCGCGTGAGGGCGACGCGATCCGTCGCCGGCGTGAGTGCCTGAAATGCGAGCGGCGCTTCACGTCTTACGAGCGCATCGACGAAATCCCTTACATGGTGATTAAGAAAGACGGGCGGCGCGAGCCTTTCGACCGCAACAAGGTGATGGCCGGCCTACTCCGCGCCTGCGAGAAACGCCCGGTGCCTTCCTCAAAACTCGATAGTATTGTCAACTCCATCGAGAAGTACGTGCAGGAATCGCCCGAACGCGAGCGGCCGACGAGCAAAGTCGGCGAGATGATCATGCGCCGCCTGAAAGAACTCGACAAAGTGGCTTACGTCCGTTTCGCTTCCGTCTATTTGGAGTTCGAGGATGTAACCGAATTCATGCACGAACTGAAAAACCTCGTCCGCACCCGTGCCGCCGGCGGCACTCTCAACAAGCGAGCGTGAAAGAAGGGATGAGGGATGAACAGAAGAGTTAGGCAGCCAGGTCTTTTTGTCTACTGTTGACTGCTTGCTGTCTGTTCTTCATCCCGCATCCCTTGCTTGTCGCGTCGTCAGTCGTTACCCTCTCGGCGTTGAGAAAAGAGATGCGAAACATCGGATTGCCAACCGGGCTGGAGCGTTTGGAGATTGAGCGTTTGCGGGCGCGGGTCGGGCGCTTGTTCGCGGCGCTCTCGGAGGTAGCCGTCGACTCCGAGCCGGGCGCTTCGCCGGGCGCGTGGTTGCCGCCCGTTGATCTATGTGAGTCGGCCGTGGCCGTGGTGGCCTGCGTGGAACTGCCTGGCGTGACCACCGAGCAGGTGGAAGTTTTCCTGACCAGTGAACACTTACGCGTCCGCGGCAAGAAGCGGCGGCACGCCGGACGCGGCATTACTTCGCATCACTGCTCCGAGCGGAGCTATGGCGAATTCAGCCGCACCGTCCCGCTCCGCTGGCCGATTAGCGTGCGCGACGCTACCGCCGCGCTCAAAGACGGCTTACTGATCATCACCCTGCCGAAACTCGCGGAGCGGCGCGGCGAAGAATTCAAAGTGCCGATAGAGGAAGTGATCAATGATAAATGACCGAGATAAATGACCGATAACTGCTTTTCATTCATTATTCATCGTTTCGCACTCAGCATTAGTTTATATGTCCATTACTAACATTACAGAAAG
>JACCRA010000551.1 GCA_013813825.1 Pyrinomonadaceae bacterium
CGCGAGACCAGCCCGATGCTGACGCAGGAAAACCTCGACCGTTTTCACACCGAAGATGTGAAGCTCTCGCTCGTCCTCTTCGACGAGATCGAGAAAGCTTCCGATAGTTTGTGGCAACTGCTGCTCGTCATTCTCGACAAGGCGACACTGACGCTCGGCGACAATCGCCGCGTCGATTTCTCGCACTCAATGGTGATTATGACCTCGAACCTCGGCGCGCGCGAGATGTCCGAGTTGATTTCCGGCGGCATCGGCTTCGCGCCGGTGAAAGGCTCAAAGAATCCGAACGATACGGAAGTGGATCAGAAGATTTATCGAACGGCGGTGGAGGCGGCGCGGCGGAAGTTCTCGCCGGAGTTTATGAACCGCATTGATAAAGTAGTGGTTTTCCGCAGCCTCAAGGAGCATCACCTGCGACTGATTTTAGATTTGGAGTTGGCTGCCGTTCAGGATCGCATCATGAAATCGGCGGGGACGAAGTTCGTCTTTCAGTGTTCGACCGAAGCAAAGGATTTCCTACTCAAAGAAGGCATTGATTTCAAGTACGGGGCGCGCCACCTGAAGCGTTCGATTGAGCGTTTCCTCGTCTATCCGCTGTCAAATTTGGTGGCGACCGATCAGGTAGGATTAGGCGATCTGGTCTATATCGAGATGAACGAAGGCAAGTCTAAGCTGGTTTTCTCGAAACGCGCCGGCGGAGCGCTGATCAGCGAGGAACCGCGTGACGAAGAAAACGCTACGGCGGAAGCTAAGTCTGACGGCGTCGGACTACCAATTCCGCAGACGAAAGTAGCGCGCAAGAGTCAGGGTCGCGGCGAGAAGGCCGAGACGCAGAATTAAACTTCATCGGTTCAGCGGAAAAAGCCGGAAGCGATTGATGGTCGCTTCCGGCTTCTCTGTCCCAATGATTGATGAAGAGGCCATGTCAATCAGCGGCTGGTCTAGTCATCTTTTTGCGTTTAATTCGGTATGAGCACAGCCGCCAGTTCATCGAATGGCAGGAACCGCGCCCGCAGGATCGAGTTGACGGAGCGATTCAATCGCGATGCGCGAAAGATAAGGGTCGCTCGCCGTGAGTGCGGAGCGAAGCGCGGGAATCGCCGACGGATCGCCGAGCAGGCCGAGCGCGCGGGCTGCCTCGCGCCGCACATCGTCCCCGGCGCGCTCGTTCGCAAGGACGGCGATGAGCGCCGGCGCTGATTCCCGGCTGCCGATCTGACCGAGCGCGACGGCGGACGCGCGTCGCACAAAATCGTTCTCTTCCTGTTTCCGAAAAGTGATCCGGTTGAAAAATCCCGCCCGCGCGATCCGCCGCCCGAGCGCCTCCGTCAGCGCCGGCACGGCGCGCTCGTCTCCAATCATTCCGAGCGCGACGGCGGCAGCGCCGCGCCCGCCCGCCTCTCGATCACGCGCCAGCGCCACAACTAACGGCTCGACGGCGATGAGGCTCCGCGTCTCGCCCAGAGCGTAGGCCGCTTCCCGCCGCACGAATTCGTCGCGATCACGCAAGAGGGGGACCAATTGCGCGGCGGCTTCCGCGGCGGGCAAGGACAGAATTGAGCGGGCGGCGGTGGCGCGGACGAGAGGAACGGAATCATTCAGCGCCGCGAGCGCGGCGCGCGAACTATCAGGGCGCGCTATTGCACCCAGCCGGAGGACGGCGTCGCGGCGCTCCTCCATATCTCCGGAAGCCAATCGTGCGCGTTGGCGCTCGATCTCACGTTGCAGCGAAGTGAGCGACGATTGCGGCGGGACGGTGGCGGCTGGGCCGCGAAACATTTGAGCGCGGGCGACCGGCCCGTGCCCACTACACAGGATGAAGAAGACGAGCAGCGAAAGCCCGGTCGCGCTGAGAGCAACGCGGAAGCCGCCGATAGGAAGACCTTTGGATCGAGTCATCCAGTACTGCTTCATACGCGTTGCGAGAAGGCGTTGGCGGCGGCGCGGCGGTCGGCTTTGCGGCGAGCGTTTTCCCATTCAAAAGCCTGCCGGGCGCGTAGATTCTCGCGCGAGTCGGCGAGCAGCGCAACCAGTTCGTCTTCCCAGACAGAGGGGTGCGCTCTAGCACGTCGCATCGATTCCATGATCGCGATGTAGTCTAAAACTTCCTTGACTTCCGCGTCGTTAAGCGCGTCAAGTTTGAAGGCGAGGCGCTGGCGTTCGGTAATTCTCTTAGCCATCTCGTGCTCCTCCATTTCGGAGATGCCGGACGGCTGCTGCTGGCGGCGGGCGCGGTCAACTCCGAGGAGCAATCTCGCGGCGACGTTCACAAGGCCGTCGGCGGTTCGGGTGTAGCGCAAGGGGAAGCGCGAACAATTTACTTTTCGTCACCTAAGTTAATGGTCAGCAATTTGTAGACGAACCTCAAGCGCGGGCGACCTTAAAAGAGAGAAAACGCTCGCGCGAGTCGATCTTCAGGATGCGACCGACGCCCCCGCGATCCTTCGCGGACAGCCATCGGCAATGACTATCGTTTGCTATTGTCGGCGTGTGGTTAATTCCACCCACTGGCGGCGGAATATACACGAGACATTGAGGCTGTGCAAGAAGCTGTTCGGAAGAAATCGAGAGGAGTCGGCACGCCCGGCGCGGACAATTAACCACTGAGTGTCAGTCGATTTTCGCCGCCACCGTGTGCATCATGTCAATGACTAGAACGGCGATGGGCGGATAAAAGAGTAGTTCAGGGCGAATCTGCGGATCGTAGAGGAAAGGAACTTCGCCGAGGATGGTACTTCCAAGCTGCTCGCCGAGCAGCAAGCCGGCCGCAACGCTGGCGCCATAGCCGATGATCAAGAAGCTTGAAGCGGCAAAGCGGGTGAATGGTTTTTCCATCGGCTCTGCTTCCCGAATGATCGAATCGTGGATCGAGTCTGGCCGGTAAGTGTAGCGCGCGAAGTACAGCCGCAGGCGCGTGACGAGATGCCACAGGCCAATCAAAAACAGAGTCAGCATAATGCCGCGCCCTGTGATGCCGAACACTTGCCACAGACGCGGCTTGAACATAGTGACGAAAAAGGTGGAGAGGAACAGCGTGACAGTCGTGAAGACGGCCTGTTGGAGGGCGAAAGTTTCGCGGCGCTCGGCCTCGATTAAATTATCGACGATCTTATCCATCCGCGCCTGCGCGGCCACGCGGCGCATCCGCAGGGCGTGCGGGTTGTCGGAGTGCAGCACCGATCCGCTAAAGCGGCTGGCCCCACGCTTCGCCAACTGGTGATCGTAATAAGCACGCTCCTGCGGATCGATGAGCGTGCGGTAAGCCAACGCGATCAAAGCGAACTCGCGCGCCGCGCCCTCCGCTTCGGGATTCAGATCCGGGTGCCGCTCACGCGCCAGACGACGGTAGGCCGACTTTACCTCAGCGGCGGAGGCCGTGCGATTAAGACTTAATACTTTGTAGTAATCAACCACTGCGTTTGATCCTACCACCGACCGCTTCGCGCCGTAGCCAGCCGACATCTTGCAGGCCAAGCAGGAGAGACCTGCTGACAGCAATATAACATTATTCGCGTGCCGAGTCGCCGCTGAAGTAAGAATGAGACGGATGAGAAATGTTGGCTCATGTAACCCATTGGTGCAAGGTCGCAAAATCGCCGCTAAATCTGTTTGGTTAGCACCAATGGGTTACATGAGCCGAAATGTTTATGGGGATAACTGAAGAGGAAAGCTAGGGAGCGGTGCTTGACCTCGGTGCGGCAACCGAAGGGGGTAAGGACAGTTTAGTGTTGACCGCTCCCCATAGCTTGCCCGTTTTGAGAGCAATGTCCGTGCCACCTTTCGCTTGTCAAAAGAACTGTAGAAAACAGATCATCTCGGCCGTGACCCTAACATTCAGTCCACAAAAGGGCACAGGGCTGTCCACTTTTGTTGACACCGCTCAGGGTTTGGCGGCAGCAAGAAGGGGAACGACGAAGGCTCCATCGTTCCCCTTCTATCCTTACAACAAATTACACGCCTTAGTTGTTAGCCGACTGTTTACTGACCATCCGCTCGACGACATTCAAAAGCGTGCGAACGCCGACGCCGGTCGGGCCTTTGGAGCGGAAAGGTTTGGCATCGTCGCCCCACGCCGTCCCGGCAATGTCCAGATGCGCCCAAGAAATGCCATCCGCAAATTCTTTCAAAAAC
>JACCRA010000511.1 GCA_013813825.1 Pyrinomonadaceae bacterium
GCATCAGGCCCAGCCGGGGAAACGGGATGAGGTTCGGCGCGTCTGGGAGAAGCACGTTAAACCACGCGTCGAGGCAAACCCTGCCCATGAGGCCTACTTTTTCTGTTACGACGACAACGACCCCGACGTCATTTGCGTGTTCCAGCTCTATACGGATATGGCTTCCATGCAGGACTTTCTGAAAGGGGCTTGGTATGCCGACTATCTGAGCGAGGTTTCACAGTTCATTGAAGCACAGCCCCAAATATCTCCGGCCACTCTTGTTTGGGCCAAGGGGTTCAACATCCAGAACTCCCATGGACGAAGCCGCGGCGACTAGCTGCGCGCTGTGGCGACAACAGCGAATAGGTCGGTGGATGTTTTTGGTGACGTTGCCCACGCTTTTGAATCTACGACGGCAATGCTTGCCATAGCCAATTCTTTGTCGAGGAGAAAGGAATGACAGACCTGTCTGTACTGTGGCGTAGATTGGACAGTCCGGGCCATGAGTCCGCTCGGCTGTTATTCCAGCATCCTTACAGGCGTCTGACCGGGACGGCGGTGTTTGTGCACGACCGGCAGCCGTGCCGGCTGGACTATCTTGTAACATGCGATTCGGAATGGCAAACTTTGTCCGGAAAGGTCGCGGGGTGGGTCGGAGACGAGACAGTCGAAATCGAAATCTCCGTTGATCCCGCTCGCCGCTGGCGGCTGAACGCAACGGAGTATCCTGAGGTGGCGGGCTGCACTGACCTTGATCTTAACTTCAGCCCGTCCACCAACCTGCTTCCGATTCGCCGCTTGGGACTAGCCGTCGGACAAAAGGCGGAGGTGAAGGCCGCTTGGCTTCGTTTCCCTGGTTTCACGCTCGAACCGCTCGCACAGCTCTACCGCCGCATTGATGTCGAGACCTACGGTTACGAAAGTGGGGGCGGCAGATTCGTCACCGAACTTCAAGTGAACGCCGCAGGTTTCGTCACCCGCTATCCAAATTTCTGGCAGATCGAGGAGGCCGTCTAGCGGTTGTTCGAGCGGATGCGCCATCGGCATGTCCGCTAAAGTTCAGCTTAGGGATGCGCCGCTCGGCTGAGAGCGTTGGGTGGCTGTACCTTGTACCGAAAAGGAGAATAAATCTGATGAAACAGAAAGCGTACCATCTTGTATTCGACGGTTTGGCGGATTGGGAAACGCCTTACGCCCTGCGCGCCATCACTATGTCTGAAAAATTCGAGGTGGTGCCGGTCGGCTTCTCCGATCAACCCATTACCACGATAGGCGGGCTGAAACTCCTTCCCGAAATCAGGATCAACGAAGTCAGCCCTGCCGACGCGGGCATTTTCATCCTCCCCGGCGGAGACATGTGGGAGCAACACTCTCATGAAAAAGTCATCAATCTCCTGCGCCTGTTTCACGGCGAGAAGGTTCCCATCGCGGCGGTCTGCGGCGCGACGTTGGAGGTCACCAGAGCCGGGCTGACACACGACGTTCGTCATACGAGCAATAGCAAAGAATACCTCAAAGCGATGGTTCCCGATTATCGAGACGAGGAATTCTACGTGGACGAATTAGCCGTGACCGGCGGCCATCTCATCACCGCGAGCGGCTTGGGCGGCATTGAATTCGGGCGTGAGGTCATCAAGCTACTGGACCTCTTCAGTGAAGCAGAAACAGAGGAATGGTTCGAGATGTTCAAGCACGGCGTCGTTCCTGAGAGGTACAAACAGGGCGAACCTTCGGAGAGCGCAGTCGTCGTACAGAGCGCGGCAGCCGACCGCCCTTAGCGCTGCGTCTTGAAAGACACGTCACGGATTATCTCGTGTCGAAGTAGGCCACAGGCGACGGTTTCGGCGAGGCGTGAGAGCGCATGCTCGCAATCGTGGTTGGGATAACCTGCGGTTCCTGAGTTGTGGCACCAACACGTTCAAGTACGATCTGGGCAGTGAGGACCGCGAGGGGAATCAGGATTCCACGGTGTCGGTTTTCACCAATGACAGCGACGGCACGCTTCGGCATTTCTATACTGCCCACCCATCGATGGCGAAAGACATCAAGGAGCGGGGACTCGATCTGCTGTGCCCCGTCTACAATGTCCTGGACATCTTGAAGTTGAAAGAAATATGGCGGAGAGGGTGGGATTCGAACCCACGGTGGCCTTTCGACCACTCCGGTTTTCGAGACCGGTGCACTAAACCACTATGCGACCTCTCCAAGAGCAAGGCGGAAGGATGAAGGCGGAAGGATGAAAAGAAGACTTTCACCTGGCGCTCCGCATCTTCATCCTTCATTCCTTTATCCTTGCTTTTCGCCGGGCGCGGAAGAAGGCTTGCATCATGTTTCTGCATTCTTCTTCAAGGACGCCCGGCGTTAGTTCCAGACAATGATTCAAAGAACTAGCATCGCAAACGCGGAAGACTGAGGCGACCGCCCCGGCGCGCTCGTCCGGCGCACCATAGGCGAGGCGCTTGACTCTGGCCTGAACCAGCGCGCCCGCACACATCGCGCACGGCTCAATCGTCGAATAGACGATTGTTTCGGTGAGCCGGTAATTGCCAACTTGGCGGGCAGCTTCGCGTAAGGCGACGATCTCGGCGTGCGCCGTCGGATCGCAATTGATGCGCGTGCGATTGCCGGCGACGGCCAAAAGCGTTCCGTCGGAACTGACGACGCACGCACCGACGGGGACTTCGCCGAGTTCAGACGCCGCGCGTGCGGCCACGAGCGCTACGCGCATCCAGTGCTCGTCGTCGGAGGGCGTTGTTGGTGGCACGCTCTGCTGCTGGCCTTGCGGCTGAAACGTCTTGCTCACAGTTCGGTCTCAAAGGCGGCGACCAAGCAAAAACCGAATATAGGGACGCCTACCCACGCTGTCAAGCGAGCGCCCTTTGACGTTCGCCGCCGCTTTTTGCGACACTGCACAGCCATGCCCACATCAATTATTAGAGCTTGCCCGCCGTTCGATTTCGCGGCCACGGCGCGCTTTCTGCGCTTCACGGAAGCCGAGGCCGTGGACACTTTTCGGGAGCATCGCTACGCCCGCGCGTTCCACTTGAAAGGGCGGCTCTACCTCGTCCGCGTCGAGGCGCGCGGGACGGCGACGCGACCGTCGCTTGGGATCACAGTTGAGCCTGAGAGCGCGTCCACGCCGCAAGTAGTTGAGAAAGTCGAAGAATTGATCCGCCACATCTTCACCGTCAAACACGATCTGGCCGGATGGCAGACGCAAATCGTTGGTGACGAGTTAATGCAACAGATCGCGGCGGAGCATTGCGGGCTGCACCTCGCTTGCTGGCCGACGCTGTTCGAGGCGCTCGTCGTCTCGATCCTGTCGCAACAAATCTCGACGGCGGTGGCAATGGTCCTCAAGCGGCGCGTCGTCGAACGCTTCGGCGAGAGTCTGAAAGTTGAAGGGCATACTTACTACACGTTCCCGCGTCCTGACGCACTGGCTCAATCAAGTGTCGAAGACTTACGCGCGCTCGGACTCTCGAACGCGAAGGCGTTGAGCATTATCGAACTGGCGCGGGCGGACGCGGTCGTGGAGATCGAGAGCGACGCGCTCAA
>JACCRA010000552.1 GCA_013813825.1 Pyrinomonadaceae bacterium
CCCGTAGAACGCCCTCCACGCTAACTTCACTCTATCCTCCCGATGAGATTACTCATCGTGGAGGACAGCATGCAGCGCTCGTGGACTATTCGCCGACAATCACAAACCCTGCTCGACGGACAACACCGCTGGGATCGCGCCTTTCAACTCCTCCTGCCGCTCACCGTCGCAATAGACCCACAACCAATCCAAGCCGTAGACCGAAAAGAGGAGGTGGAACATGAGAGTCGCACTCTATGCGCGTGTCTCGACCAATCGCCAGGCCCTCACCCAATCCATCGAACAGCAACTTGAGCGGTTGCGCCAGCACGTCATCAATCAAGGGTGGCCCCTCAGCGAGGACTATATCTTGAGAGATGATGGGCACAGCGGGGCGACACTGAACCGTCCCGGGTTGGACGGCTTGCGCGATAAAGTTCGCGCGGCGGAAGTTGATTGCATCGTGCTGACTGCACCCGACCGACTGGCGCGCAACTATGTCCACCAGATGCTGCTGTTGGAGGAACTGGAACGGACGGGCTGTCAGGTGCAATTTCTCGACCGACCGATGACTGAAGACCCGCATGATCATTTACTCTTGCAGATTCGTGGCGCGGTGGCCGAATATGAGCGCACCCTGATTGCCGAGCGCATGCGTCGGGGTCGGCTGGCAAAGTACCGCGCGGGCGTACTCATTCCATGGACGAGGAAACCCTTCGGCTACAGCGTTGATCCGGAGCGCCCAAGAGATCCAGCGGGTGTCCGCATCAATGAGGCAGAAGCCGCCGTGATCAGGCAGCTCTTCGCTCAGTACCTGGAGCCGGGTGGAACTATCCACGCATTGGCGTGCTGGCTCATGCGGCAAGGTCTGCGAACGCCGTCGGGCAAAAAGCTGTGGTCACCGGCAACTGTGCGCGCGATGTTGACGAATCCCACCTATACGGGGCAGTTGTTTGCCGGACGCTTCCGTCGCCGGGAAGCCACACGGCGGCATTCTCCGTTGCAGCCTATCAAGTTGCGCGGCGGCGAGGCGCGTGTGCTGCCGCAAGAGTGGACCTTCGTCACGAAGATTCCAGCTATTATTACTGATGAGCAGTTTGCGTTGGTGCAGGCGAAACTGGCACGCAACCAAGCCTGTGCCCGGCGTAACAATAAGGTTCATGAGTATCTGTTGCGGGCGTTGGTCAGTTGCGGATTGTGCAAGCTGACATGCCCGGCCAAAACGATGAATCGGAAGAACAGCTATTACATCTGCCAGAGCAAGATGGGAGCGATCAACTCCCGACGTGAAGAATACTGTCCGTCGCGCTTTATTCCAGCCAAACAACTGGACGACATAGTCTGGCAGGACTTGCGCGAAGTGATCTGCAAGCCGGAACTGCTCAGCCAAGCATTGGGGCGTGCGTGGGGCGGAAGTTGGATACCGCAGGAGCTGCAAGCCCGCCGCGAGAATCTGCGGCGTGGTCGGAAGAGCTTGGAGCGACAGTTGGAGCGGCTGACAGAAGCGTACCTCGCGGAGGTGATTCCACTGGCCGAGTACGAGCGGCGACGGCGCGACATTGAAGAGCGGCACGAGGTGTTGGATGAGCAAGCTAGGCAGATGGAGAGGCAGGTTGAGCGGACAGTAGAGTTGGCCGGAGTCGTGGCCTCAGTAGAAGAATTCGCCGCACGAATCCGGCAAGGGCTCGATGGTGCGAGCTTCGAGCAGAGGCGGCAGTTAGTGGAACTGCTGATCGACCGGGTCGTGGTCAGTAATGAGAAAGTGGAGATTCGCTACGTGGTGCCGACCAATGAAGCCAGCGAGCAAGTTCATTTTAGTCATTTGCGAACGGACTATCGAACAAGATCACCGCTTCATTAGGCGGAGGTGGCGAGCGATGCAAACTTTTCGCTCCTTCCACACCGCGGAGCGGACGATTGAGGCTATCGAGGCGATGCACATATTACACAAGGGTCAGGTGAAAAGATTGAACGGCAGAGACGCGATGGGGCAGGCGAAGTTTGTCTTGAGCCTATTTCAGATTGCGGCGTAGTGAAAACTGCTCAATGCTCCTTACACGTCTCAGAATAAATTTTGCAACGCAACCTGTTCAGCGAATCACCCGAACGTCTCGCTCGCCGATGATTTTCCAGCCCTCGTCCGTCTTCGCCCACCGCAGCTCTTGCAACACTTCACCGCGACTGTTTCTGATGCCTTCAATGTTGTATCGCTTGCGAAATCTCATGGTCGCGGCGCGCCCGTTTTCATCAAAGTCAACTTCCGGCTCGCCGATCTGGACGTCAACTAAACTGGCCCGCCCGGCGAGTCGTGCCTTGTCCTCGCGCACGGCGGTGCGGGAAAAGTTATTTCGCCGGTAATACCGCTCGACCGTCGGCGCATAAAAATTCATCTGCCTGTCGACATCCCGCGCGTTCGTCGCGGCGATCCACTCGTCGAGTTGTGCGCGAAGTTCCGTCCTTTGCTCCCCTTCGGGCGCGTCGCGCTCACCAATCCCCATGGTGTGCGGTTCCGTGTCATCGCTGTTTTGCTGCTCTGTCGAATCCGGCGTGATTTCTGGCTGCGGCAGGTTGCTGTTGATGGCGGCGGCATCGCGGGGATCATTGTCCGGCTCACGTGCCTCAATCGTCGGGGAAGCGGTCGGAACAGAATTCGTTTCCACGTTGCCGCTCTCCGCGCGTTCGCTCCGCTGTCGAGACGTGAAGAGCAGAAGGGCGATGACGGCGAGAGCCAGCAGTGCTGCTAATCCAATGTAGAGTGGTGGAATGCGGCGACGTGCGGGACGTAATGTGGCGGCTCTTGTCGCATCCGGCGCTGGCGATCCGGCGCGCGGACTTTGAATTGCGGAGCGGGCGGTTGTGGCCGGCGGATGTTCCGGCATTGCCGCTTGTCTTTCACGGGCGGGGAAGACCTCGCGCGGAGGTTCGTCGCTCAGTGTCCTCAGCGCGCTATGATCCGTCGCCCGCTTTTCTGCGACAATCGTTTTTTCATCATCCTCTTGGGCGGCTGGCGTTGCTTCCGCGCCCTGCTGCTCGGCAAAGCTCTTAAAGCGCGCGAGGCTCTCTTCTAATGCTTGCGCCGTGTGCGCGTCGAAAAAGCTCTCGGCGTCTTCTTCCGTGCGCGCCTGCCCGGTCGGCGGATTCTCGCCGAGTATGACGCGCATCAGAGTCGTGCCGCGCTGTGTCTCCTCGAAAGTCGCTTCCATCTCCGCGCCCGTCCCGCCGGACACGACGCGCCACGCGAAGCGTTGCGGCGGCTCGAACGCGACGGTTTCCACCTCCCATTGTCGCGCCTTTGAGTGAGTCGCCGGGCCAATCTCCAACAGCGCGCGGTGGGCGTCAGCGCGCCGCACGTTTCGGACGTTCGACATCCAGCGCGGAAAGTTTTCAACCGCGCTGAACGAATTGAAGACGCGCTCCACCGGCGCGGCGACCTCGATCCATTGTTCAACTCTGCTCATCGCTCATTCTCCGTGAATTGTCGAAGCGAACGGCGCAACCCATTCGCTTCGACGTTAACGGCTCTTTTACCTGCCTGATGACCCTTTGCCTTTCCTCTCCGGAGCGCCGCGCGGATTAAGCTCTTCGACTTCGACATCGGTGCGGCGCACAGTGTCTCGTACCGTCTCGTCGCGCTCCACGACTTCCTTATTGACGACCACTTCCTCGACGACGCGCGTCTGCTTGTCAACGACGACCTCTTCGCCCATCTCTATAACCTCGATAGTGCCTTCCTTGAAAGCTGCCATATCGGCATCGGTGATGCTGCGATTGACGGGGCGGCGCTCGACGCTGACCCGCTCCTCACGCAGACGTACTACCTCTTCGACCGGCCTCTCGACGACGTGGCTGCGAACGCGCACGCCGCCGTGTTCGACCTGCCGCTTGCCGACGCGCAACTCCTCTTCGACGACCGGCAGGACGGCCTCCCCACCCTGATCGAGATTTCCGGCCCGGTACGTGTCGCGCTCTCTCCTAGCTTCTCCGGTGGTGCGGGACGGCGCGCGCGCGTCGTAGCCCGTGTAGCCGGAAGCGCGGTACTGCTCGGCGCGCTCGTTGATGTCTGCCGCGCCGTAATTGTCCAGAATCGCCGCCGCGCGGCTCGCCATTTCATCCGTCTCGGCATCAACGGTGAGGACCACGCCGCCGCGGCGCACTGCCTCAGAGTAGTAACCGACACGCTCGTCCGTCGCGCCGCCGAACAAGGAGCTGAAAAAGTTTCCGATCTTATCGCCGACGCTTTCGCCGCCGGCATCGGCGGCGCGTGTTGTCGCAGCGCCGCCCATTTCGTAATCTTGCGAGCTAATGCCGATGTCCTCGCGTCGAAAGCCGCTGTTGAGCAGTTCGCGCGCTGCGCGCTGCGCGTCGGCGGCGACGTCAAACAAACCAACTACTGTCTTCGTCATTGTTCGTTCTCCTCTCTGCTCGTTAAGCCCGACTCCGTATGAAGGCTCCGGGACGTGTCTCGACAAAAGCAACTCACCCCAGTGGCTGCCCCTCCTCGTTTTCGTCTTGTCCGTGATGATCAAGGCGCTCGATTGTCGCTTCTTCGCGGCGCAACGTCACGCGCTGCGGCTTGTGCGTTTCAACCATTCGCTTCGTAATGCGTAATTCTTCTTTGAGCATTAAACGCTTCTCGATCACCAGCACTTCTTCCAGTAACGGCACGACCATCGTAGCGCCCTCGTAGCGAACCGGCGGCGGGGCGTCAACGGCGCGGTTGATCGCCACGCGCTCGACGTTGATCTCTTCCTGCATCAGCGGCTCGTCAATTACTTCTTCATGCTCGCGCACAGTTTTCACGACGCGAACCCTGCCGGTCTCCACCTGTTGCTTCCGCACGTTTAGCTCTTCCGCGACGAGCGGCACGACGACGGTTTCGTTGCGCCGTGCGCCGCCCGCGCCGGACGGTTGCGGCGGCAGCGCCGTGTCCGCTTCTGCGATCACGCGCGGTGTGTCCATTTCTCTCAAGCTGTGCGGCAAAAAATACCCTTGCTCTTTACGCGCGACGAGCGCGTCAATCGGCACAATTACTTCTTGGCCGTCCTCAAGACGCACCAACACCTGCGGCCCGTTGCCGTCGTAAGGGGGCGGCGCAGTCACATCGATCACGCCCGTGACCCCGTTTTTGTCAACCACCGTCACCGCCTCTTGTCCTTGCGCGGCTGCTTCTTTCTCGCTTGCCATAATGTCTAACCTCCTGCCGACGCCCGCCTCAGACGCACGACCTCAAGCGAACACGCCGCCCGACGAGCGGCACGGCCATGACCGTGAGACGCACGACATCCCGCGTTTGCCCAACGGCATTTACCGACGGCGCGGAAGCGTTCTCACGTCCGTGATGTTTGTTCATACCTGAATAATATCAGTGTTCTATGGCTCACTGCTCAGTTGGTCGCGCGCCTCCTGCACGCCCTCGTGTCTGGCGCAGTGCGCGCAGCAAAAGAACTTGTTGTGCGCCTCGATGCCGTGACCGATGATCTTGCATCCGCAGTGGTCGCAGACGGGTGCGAGCTTGTGGATCGCACACTCGAAGCAATCGAAGACGTGCGTCACGCCGGCCGCCACGACCGCGAACGCCAAGTAATAATCGTTGCCGCACACTTCACACTGCGCCATGTTCGCTTCCTTATCTGTGTCGGGCTACTTCTTGATTTCATCCGGCGAAATTTCGCGCTCTTCCTTGTCCTCCTGAAACATTTCGGCTTGGGCGCGCTTTTGCACATCCGGCGAATGCTCTTTCGCAAACTCCTTCGCGCGCCGCGAGTTCCATTGAAAAAGAACGAGCGCCGCGATCACTGCCGCCATCGTCCCGCCGACCTGCATCAGCACTACGGCATCATCCCACTGCACGAACTCTTGTAAGAACTTCACGGCGAGGATGACGACGACGACGCTGACGACTTTCGATTCGAGGTCGTTCAACGATTCGACGCCGAGCGCCGTGGTCAGATTCAAAGGTGCAATGAACAACGAATACAGGCCAACTCCAATGATGTAAAAGACAACGGCGCGCAGCATCACGCCGATGATCGAAAGCGTTTTAACGACCAGTTGCGTCTCGCCCGTACCGCCGCGCTGGAACAGTTCGCGCCACGCCTCGACGATGAGTTGCACCGCGCTGATCGCCCCCAACAAGAAGAGCGACAACGAGAGCAGCAGCACCGCGATCACAGCGATGATCACGACGTAGCGCGTGCGCCCGATCATGCGCCCTAAGACCGAGAACGGCGCGGCGTTGTTATGCATACTCAAAACTCTTCCGTGTTTCCCCTCGCATTGCTGCTTCGTTCGTTGCCAATGCCTTCTCTCCTCCTTAAATTTTTGGTAATGGCCGATCAGAACATGGTGAGCGCGTTTACTTAAGAGGCCATCACGTCGTCTCCCTAATTCCCGACCGCTGCCGTCACATGAAAGCTAATAATGCTCTTATGGTTTTTCCTTTCGTTTATTTGTATGTCAACACTTTTGCGCTTTTATTTGTATGTCAACACTTTTGCGCTTTTTCCGTGTGCGTGCCGTCAACATACAAGTATACTGTTAGACTGAGAGACGGCATCAGTCACATGAGGGAAGAGATACACTGGAACGGGGCTCTGTTCTTACTCAGGGCTTGGGCGCTTTGCCTCGTACTTTCAGCCGGCGGCATTCCTGTTCAGGCTCAGCCGGGTTTTGCCAGAACTGTAGGTAGATAAATTATCAGCACATGAAAGAGAGCTTTGAGCACGCTATGCCCACGATCCTGACCTTAACGATGAACCCTTCAATCGACGTCAGCGCCGCTGTCGAGCGCGTCGTGCCGGAGGACAAGCTGCGCTGTCAGGATGGTATTGTCAACTTAACTGGCCGATGAAGTAAGCATTCACAATGATGGTCAGGTGGAGCGAAGGCTCAGGCCTGAGCCTTCGCTTTAGACCGCCACTTGAAGGCCTGTCACCTCTCTCCAAGTAGCAAATCTCAGCCTCATCGCTTCTCGATAACCACCGGCTGAATAAAGGTGCCTCCCTGCTCGGAAATGTGTGGAGAGCTGGCTGAACGCGGAAAGAAATCGTTGCGCCTGACCGGCCGACTTGAAGCCGCGCATTACTTTCTCTCTGACTCTGGTCGGCTGGTGTGAGTTCTCGGCTCGGTTGTTCTGCCCCTTCTCCTGGCGGTGCTCGACACTGGGCATGATCTCAGCTTTGGCCGCGCCGTAGCTCTTCAGTTGATCGGTGACGATCACGCGCGGCATGTACTGCAAGCCCTTTAGCAGCTTGCGGAAGAACTTCTTCGCGGCTTTCTTATTTCTGCGGCGCTGGACCAAGATGTCCAGCACTTCTGCGTCCTGCTCCACCGCTCGCCAGAGGTAGTGAGTACGGCCATTAATCCTGATGAAGACCTCGTCGAGATGCCACCGGTCACCGGGGCGAGGACGCCGGTGGCGCAAGCCGTTAGCAAAGGTCTGGCCGAACTTCAGGCACCACTCACGGACCGTCTCATAAGTGAGGGTGACGCCTCGTACGGCCATGATCTCTTCTACGTCGCGGTAACTGAGACAAAAGCGGAAGTAGAGCCACACACAATGACTGATGATTTCTGGTGGGAAGCGGTGGCGGCGGTATAGAGATGGAGAAGTGCTCATCAGCGGATTATGCAGCATGGATACTCATGTTGCACCATTTGCCGGTTAACCTGACAATACCGTCGGCAGAGTTCCCAACCTCGACTGGATGGCGCAGGTCACTGTTAGATTGCCTGACGAACTCGCAGGCGCTGGAGATGTTTGGGTGAGCATTAGTTTGCGCGGAGCGACGAGCAACAGAGCACTCGTCTCCATCAGGTAGT
>JACCRA010000521.1 GCA_013813825.1 Pyrinomonadaceae bacterium
AAGTTGCCGGATTGATAGCTGGCGAGTCTCGTCAGTTGCCCGGTGGCGACGCTTTGAGTGTCGCGTAAATAAGCGATCAACGCGCCGGCGGCGGCAGTCGCGAGCGGCGCGCGCGCGAGTCCGAAAACGGCCAGCGAGCGCGCGCTGAAGTGTCTGAGCAATACTCCCTTCGCGCTCTCTATGGCGAAATAATCGTCCTGACAGCGAGTGTGGAAACCGGGAAGGAGTTGCTCTTCGACTTCAAGGCCGATGGGCAACAAAATTTCAGCCGGCGCGATCCTTTGCAGTTCTGACGAGGCCGTTAAGGCGTCCAGTTCGGTGGCGGCAAATTCCCCCGTCGTCACATCGGCGAAAGCGATTCCAGCACGACGGTTCGAGATCACCAACGCCGCGAGATAATTGTTGATTTTGCTGTGGAGCAATCCCGGCTCGATGAGCGTCCCCGGCGTGACGACGCGCACCACGTCGCGCTCGATCAATCCGCGCCCGCCGCCTCCGACCGCTTCGCCCTTCACCGGCGCGGCCGTCAGTTGTTCGCAGATCGCGACGCGGTGTCCGCGATTGATGAGTGTGGCGAGATGACGTTCGAGGCTGTGGTACGGAATGCCGGCGAGTGGGACGCGCAACGAGCGCCCCAGTGGTTTCGAGGTCAGGACGATGCCTAGCTCGCGCGCGAGCAGGCGGGCGTCGTCGTCGAAAGCTTCGTAAAAATCGCCAATGCGAAACAGCAGGATGGCGTCCTGATGACGCCGCTTGATGTCGAGATACTGCTGTCTGAGGGGAGTGCCGCTCATCAGTCGAAAAAGGTATGCAGTAAGTCTTCGACCGGGATCAGGGCGCGGTGAAGTTTTGCCAGTTGCTCGAAACTAAGAATCGTCGTCACGCGGCCGATCTCATGGAACGCGCCGGTGTGCGACTGGCTCAGTTGCACATGCGCGCGATTGGTGTCGCGCTCGCTCGCAACGATGAGAAAAGGCTTCGAGCGTTGGGCCTCGTAAGCGCGCTTAAGTTTGGCGAGCGCGGCGTCCACATTGCCTTTGCGCTGCACCTCGAAAATGTGGCTCAGGCGAGGGCTACTCTCGTTCGTGCGCCACACCACATCATAGTATTCAAACTCTTTTTCAGCGTAATAACCGAGCGCGCGACCAATCTCAAGCAGCATTCGTTGAATATCGCCGTGAGACATCTCGACGGCAAATGGCCCTTGATCGGCGGCCTCGTTGACGAGAGAGAAACTCGGAGCTTCGTCGTTCACACGCTGGCGTCCGTTCGCGGTGATGCGCCAGACTCCGCGTTGCCGTTCGAGTTGCCGTTTCTGCGCCAGCGTCCAGCCGGCTCGCTGCACTTGTCGCTTCCATTGTCGCGCGCCACCATTGTTAAGCGCCTCGCGCCCCTCGCCTTTGAGCTGTGGGAAATAATCGATCAGCCGCTCGTACATGAAGCGCACGTCGTCCACGCCGCCGGTCGCGACGAGTTCCTGCAGGATCGGCAATTCCAGCCGGACGATGCCGGGTAAGGTCATGAATGATTCAGTAGGGAGCGCACAGATGATTAACGGCGGATGGCTCCGACATTCCCTTCGGCCGCAAAATTACAAGAGAAGTTCGCTGGGGATCAAGTTAGCACAGGCAAGAACGGAAAGCAGAAGGCAGAAGGCGGTCAAAACCTTTGAAGAGCTTGACCGCCTTCTGCCTTTGTATTTCCGGCGTACTGCCTTCTACTTACTGCTTTGTGCCTTCTGCTCTCAGGCCGCGCGTTGTTTCTGTTTAAGATTGAAGCAAATTTGAATTTCTTCGGCGTCGAGCGTGTCGCGCTCCATCAGTCCGGCCACGAGAAGATCGATCTCGATACGACGGGAGCCGACGATGTCGCGGGCGCGTGTCATCTGCGCGCTGATGATGTCGTTGGTAGCTTGTTCGACGCGGTCGAGTAGCGTTTGACTGTGCGGGTCTTCCGGCTTGCCGAGATGAAGCGGGCCGAGCGGACTCATACCGAACTCCGTCACCATTCTGCGGGCGATTTCGACGGCGCGCTCGATGTCGTTGGACGCGCCGGCCGTCATCGTGTCAAGAACGATCTGTTCGGCCGCCCGTCCGCCCAAGAGCATCGCGATCTGATCTTCGAGGTATTCGCGTTTTTTCATTAAGCGGTCGCGATCCGGCAGCGACTGTGTGACGCCGAGCGCACGGCCGCGAGGCAGAATCGAGACTTTGTGAACCGGATCGCCGTTCTTCACGTCGAGGCCGACGGCGACGTGGCCGGCTTCGTGAACGGCCGTCGTGTATCGCTCGTCTTCATCGATCATAAAGCCGTGGCGCTCGGCTCCCATCAAAATTTTGTCGCGGGCGTATTCGACGTGCTCGCGACCGACGGCCGCGGCGTCATGGCGCGTGGCGGCGATGGCCGCTTCGTTCAGCAGATTGGCGAGGTCGGCACCGGAGAAGCCGGGCGTGCCGCGCGCGATCCAACTCAGTTCCATCCCCTCTTCCAGTTTCAGCTTGCGCGCATGTACATTGAGGATTTGTTCACGCCCGCGCACGTCGGCGAGATTGACGGCGATCTCGCGGTCAAAGCGACCGGGTCGAGTCAGGGCTTGATCGAGAATGTCCGGCCGGTTGGTCGAAGCGATGACGACCACGCCGTTCAACTGCGCGAAGCCATCCATCTCGATCAACAACTGGTTGAGCGTCTGATCCTGATCGGCGGAAGCCGAATCGCTGCTCCGGCCGCGACGCCGGCCGAGCGCGTCGATCTCGTCAATGAAAACGACGCACGGCGAAAGCTGTCGCGCCTTCGTGAAGAGGCGTCGCACGCGGGCGGCACCTAAACCCGCAAACTTCTCCTGAAAACTCGACCCCGAAACTGACAGAAAAGGGACGCCCGCTTCGTGAGCGGCGGCGCGCGCGAGCAGCGTCTTGCCGGTGCCCGGAGGGCCGCAAAGCAGAATGCCGCGCGGAGCCCGCCCGCCCAGACGGCCAAAGCGTTCCGGATCGCGCAAAAATTCAATGGTCTCCGCTAGTTCATTTTTAGCTTCATCAACACCGGCGACATCGGCAAACGTCACAGACTGAGACCCGCGCGCGTCCTCCAAATTAAAATCGCCGCTGCCGCCGCCCATGCTGGCATAGAGTCGCCAGCCGACGAGGCCAATAAAAGCCAGCATCAAGATCGCGAACCCCCAATTCACCGCCGACGCGAAAGCTCCGGGCTTCTCGGAACGGAATTCAATCGGCAGATTTCTTTTCCCGAAGAGGTTGATGATCTCCTGCTGCGCCACGGCGTTCGGCACAATCGTCTGTGAAAGTGAATTGTCCTGCTTCTTGACGATCAGCATCTCGCCATCAACCGTCAATGACGCGGCAGCGGCGGCCTCGCTTAAGACGCGGAGCTGCGTGAAGTTGATTTCCTCAACCACAGTTTTTGTCGTGTGATAGTAAGTTTGCAGCGTAAGGACGGCGACGAGCAGGGCGAACACGAAAGCCGTGGCGACCATGACGCCTGTTTTTTGCGAACGGGGGAGCAGACGAGAGAACGGCATAAAAATCTCCAACACAAAACGGCTGACGCAAGCGCAAGGGAACAGCCGTCTGATAAATTAAAAAGTCGGGATTGAAATGGGAACAACGGGTCAGGTCAACGCGTGGGGTTTGCGGAGAACCTATCAACTTAACGAGGTCACAAGCCGTCGGCTCGTGCGTCATTCCTAATTTAGCACCCTCATTGAAGAGAAGTCTAGTTTAAGTTTTTAAGACTTACTGAAAACCGATCCGAGAACTTGAGTAAACATTGACAACCTGATTGTTGGCTGCCTGTTCTCCGATGTCACACAAGAATTTCCGGTTGCCGGAAAAGAGCCAGCAAGTCGAAGAGATTGAAGCCGGCTTGATTTAGAACACTCGGCGCTTGAGCTAGTCGGTACATTTCCGTACGATTAGGTAAGTCGCTGAAACAACAAGCGGCGTAATTTTATGGAGCCTTCGCGATGCAAACAATTACGCATCAAGTCCTTATGGTCATCTCTGAGTAAACGCGCGGTGTTGGCATACTCGTTGCACTGTCCACGTCAGGCAGGTTCGAAAGAACCGAATGAAGAGGTGGTCGAATAGACTAGAAAAGGAGAGAACGATTATGTTGTGGACGATTCTGGTTGTGCTTCTCATCTTGTGGCTGTTGGGCTTCGGTTTCGGCGTGGGCGGTGGTCTTATTCACCTCCTGCTCGTCGTGGCGCTCGTCGTCTTGGTCATCAACTTATTGACCGGACGCCGCACAGTCTAATCCGCTTACTCTCGGATTAAGAGCAACAATTCCTTCGCAAGGGGCGCGTTAAGACGCGCCCTTTTTTCTTGAAGGTAGTAAGGTACGTTTGTGAGGTGCTGTCTGATTAGCGGTAATCAATCATCCGCGCATTGAACTTAGTCGTGACGCGCCCGACTGGATAGAGATTCATTCGCCGATCCCAGTAAGGCGAGCGCATGTAAAAGAAGCGCAGGCGCTCGCGGGCGCTCGCCGCGAATTGCGGGTCATCCAGCAGACGCTGCTCAAACTCTTTTCGCAGATTTTCGTCTTTCGCCAGCATGTCGCGCGCCAGCTTTTCCAACACATAGTCTTCCCCGCCCTCTTTTTGCTCGAAGATCGGATTGAAGAAGCCCCACGCGACGAAAGAATCCGGCGCGTCAGGCTCAAGTAAGTGCATTGCGACCCGCCCGCCGGCCTGCGCCAACGGGACGACGACAGTGCCCGACGGATACGTGTGCCGCTCGGTCACAAGCTGATTCTTCTGCGACACGAGCAGCCGGCCTTCAAAAGAACTTGCGGCCCACTTCACATCACTGAAGCGGTAGCTTTCGACTTCGAGCGTCAACGGCTCGGTTAATTTTTGCAAGCGTAAACCATGCGCGGCCAGCACCTCGACGACGGCCGTCCACTGCGGCGGAACAAAATAATAAAGCGGCGGGGTGACAGAAACGCTGGCCCGCGCTTCGTTAAAAAAAGGGACGGTCAGAGCAAGCGGCTGGTCGCCGTAAACGACGCGCACCGCGCCGGAGATGTCGCTCATTTCCCGACGGAACTCCACTGCCTTGAGCGTCAGCGGCACGGACTTGTCTGTAAAATCAACTCTCAACGCCACCTTGCGCGCCGGATCATAATTCGCTCCATCGGCGATCACCTGCTCATCCGTCGCCCGCACCATCTTGAGCAAACTTTCTGGATCACGGTTCACGTCTTCGAGCGCGGCCTTCAACAGATCGTATGTCCCGCGCACGCGCAAGCGGTGCTCTTTTAGCATGTGCGTCTCGATGAGCAGCGCCGGTCGGTTGCGAATGGGCACATAACCGGTCGCGAAGCGCGGCGAGGCAATAAAGCCTTCGACTCCCTTGCCCGTTGGATCGCGGTTGTCGCGAAAGACCAGATAAGTGTGAAAAAGATACCCTGCTGCTTCCGCCGCCGGCACGATCCGGCCGTCGAAAGCCGCCTTCATCCAATCGCGTAACGGTTGCGGGACGTTCTCATGCCCCTCGTACTGATAAGTGACGTGGTAGCGAAAATCCGCGCCGTCCGTAACGTGGCAATCGAGAAAGAGGTCTGGATTC
>JACCRA010000539.1 GCA_013813825.1 Pyrinomonadaceae bacterium
TCAGGGCCGGAGAGGGAGCCGTTGGCCGGGGTGGTGTCACCGGGCTGTTTGCTGCGGCCGATCATGTCGATGTTGATCTGCGCGACGATTCTGTCGAGCGGCACGGTCGGGAACAGTGTGAAATATCTCGATCCCCACAGTCCCTTTTCCTCGCCGGCGTGCCAGACGAAGATGATTGATCTCTTCGGACGCGGCCCCTGCGCGAAGGCTTCGGCCATCGAGAGGACGGCGACGGTGCCTGAGCCATCGTCGTCCGCGCCGTTGTAGATCGCATCGCCCTTGACGGGAAGACCCTTGCCGACGTGATCGTAGTGCGCGCCGACGGCGACGTATTCCTGTTTGAGCCTCGGATCAGAACCCTCCAGCACGGCGACGACGTTCTGTGTCGTGGCTGTTTCCTGCGTGGCTTTCACGTCCAACTTCAGACGTTTCGACGCGGCTAGCGCGAAGGCCGCGCCGGTCGTGCCTTCATTCGTGTGCTGCAAAACTTCCTCGCCGCTCAGCCGCTCGCCGGCGAACAAAGATTTAAGCAAAGCGGTCGAGGGATAGATGCGCGGCAGTCCCGAACGCTCTTCCGGCGCGTCGAACTTCTCTACTTCCCACCCACCGCGCTCCATCGACGCCGTGCGCACGCGCCACCAACGCTCATAATCATTCGCGCGCGGAACAACAACGAGCGCCACCGCGCCGTGCTTGCGGGCATAAAATTCCGGGTCTTGCCAATCCTCGCCGGGTTCGCCTTTCAGATCGGTGCGCGACAGTCCGCCGGGCAGTTGTCCGCCTGAAATGATGACGACCCGGCCGCGCACGTCGAGGCCTTGAAAGGCGTCGATCTTTTTCGACTTCACGACCCAGCCGTGGCCGGCATAGACGAGTTCGCCCTCGCCCGCGCCGGTCGTGCGATCCGCTAAATAATCCTCGCCGAACTTCAACGCGCGTCCGTCAAAATCAACTTTGGTCGCGCCCTGACCTACTTTGCGTCTGGTGAGCTTGATCCGCTGGTAAAACGTGCCGTCGTCGCCAGCGGGCTTTAGGCCCCAGCGCGTGAGATGCGAGACGAGATATTGGGCCGTCATATCAAGTCCCGGCGAGGGCGTATCGCGCCCTTCCATCTCGTCGGAGGCGACGACGTGAAGAAACTCGCTCAGGCGCGAGGCCGTGATGCGTTCTGCGGCGGCGCGCGACGCGGCGGGCAGCGTGGACTTGGTGGCCGGCCTATTGGCGGCGACGGCAGCCACCGCTGTTGTTTGTTGCGCGCGCACCTGCCCGGCGGAAAAATAGGGTAAGTGCAGCGCGCAGACCAGCGCGAGGCCGATCAGTTTCGATTGACGCATGAATCCTCCACAGACAATGGGAACTTATCGACAGGGAGCGGCAATGATCGAGGACTAGCTCTGATGATGCCAACCCTCTAGAGTTTGCCTGTCCCTAGAGTCGCTCCGGGTCGGCGCGGGCCTCAACAATTTACGATTTCACCAAAAGGAAAAGCGGCGCGTAAGTGTCGGGTAAACCGACGTGCTTACGCGCCGCGTCTTGAAATTGTTTCGCCCGGCGTCTTACATGCTGGGCGCGGCGGAGGATGCCTTCTGCTTCTGTTGTTGCTTGGCCGCCTCAATTTGCGTTCCCAGTTGGTCGATCTCACTTGCGCTCAAGACCTCGCGCGCCTGCGGGAACATCTCGTTCTCTTCCTCATCCACATGGTGCTCGACGCTCTCTTTCAACTCTTGCAGCAAATCGCTCCACTCATCGCCATCGGGTGACAGTCCCTGCATCTCGGTCAGCAAGTCTTTGACCTCTTGATGCTCCTCGTAAGCCTCAAGAATAATCTCACGAGTTTCGGCCGCCTCTTTCAGTTTCGGGTAAAAGAGCGTCTCTTCGACGTAGGCGTGGAGGTCTAACTCTTGTTTCACCTGCGCGAATAGAGTCTGGCGCGTGGTGACATCGCTAGTCTGTTCCAGTTGCTCGAAGATCGCTGAAACTTTACGGTGATCATTTGTCAGCAGTTCAAAAACGTCCATCTCGAATCCTCCTCGATAAGCCCATCGTGTTGGTTAAAAGCGGCACGGTTATCGAACGTGCCACGCTATTTCTGATCAAGATGCAGCAAGCGAAGTGCCATTTCGCTCTCCGGTACGTCCCGCCTCAAAGACCGATTACCTAACACGAGCGGTGAACCGAAATCGGAGCCGGCGTACCATAACTCTGCATCCGCCGTGTGCCGGAAAAAAAAGCGGCCACTCAAAACACGAATGGCCTGCTACGCTATCCAAACTGATACGCCCGGTAGGGGTCGAACCTACGGCCTCTTGCTCCGGAGGCA
>JACCRA010000540.1 GCA_013813825.1 Pyrinomonadaceae bacterium
GAGGCGAGCCGCTCGTCGGCTTTCTCTATTTGCAGACGACCGGCGACGGCGCTCCTCCGGCGCGGCTCGACGTTCCCGCGTGGGTGCTGGAAGCCGGATTGTTGGAAGAAGTCGTGGACGCGGTGCGCGCCGAATGCGTCGTCGGCAACGGCTACCCTTACGCGCTAGAGACGGCTGATGCCGCCGCTGTCATCACGACGCGGGATCGCGAGCAGTTTTTGCGCGCGATTCAAGAGTTCGCGGAGGCAGAAGATTTCGCTTTCCGCGTTTCGCGCAAAGCCGCCAGCAAACAGCGCCGCCGCTGAAGCCAACGGGCGCGCGAACGTCGAAATCGAGCTTTAACTTTGAAACTTCAGAGATGATACGAGATTTGAGATCGAGCTATCTCCCTGAGCCGCCATCGTCCTTTCACCTCGCCCCGGCCGGAGAGTATTTTCGCAAGCGCAAGAAGGGCGGGAATTTTTATGGAACGCACGAACAGCGCACCACTTGAACGACTTGAGACACCGCCGGGCAGCGACCCGGCGCTGTTACTGCCCGTCTGTCCGGCGTGTGGCGGCGCGGCGCGGCGTCGAGCCGCGCGCTTCTGCTCGACATGCGGGCGCAATCTCCTTCATGACAGTTACCTGCCGGCCGACTCGCTGCGCTCTTCTTACCACCGGCAGGGCCTGAAGGACACGGCGTCGCGGCCGGCGTCAGGGGACCAATCGCCGGCGCGCGGGCGTGTGGCCGCGCACTCCGCTCCAGTGAAACTCTCCGTCCGCCTGTCACCATCGCGCAACGGTGCGACCGTCTCCATCGCCGCCGCCATCGCCGTGGCGCACGCTTTCGTCATCTTTTCTTTGGTCCCTTATCTCGGCGTCTTTTTCTGCCCTGGCGCGCTTTTGTCGGGTGGCATCGCCCTCATGCGCGCCCGCCGCTTTCCGCAACCGCCGCCGGGCAGCGTCCGCGCGGCAGCCATTAGCCTCCTGCTCGCCGCTGGCATCTGCGCCGCCCAACTTTTTCTCTGGTGGCTGCTCTACCAAGTTTCGGGATGGACTTGAAACGGTTTTCAGTTTTCAGCAAGAACAAACTTCCGAGAACTGAAAATCGAAAACTGCCTTATGAAAATTGCCAAGATCGTTGCGTCGAATTCGCACGTTGATTATGTGGGTCGGATCATTGATCGGTTGGACGTGGAGGCTCCGCCGACGGGCGACGATTACGGGTTCGCGCAGTTCGTCTCGCTGCCGGTGGAAGAAGGATTGGATGTCGTCGGGGTCATTTATAATACGCAGTTGCTCAATCCTGAATACGGACAGTTCGGGCCGCGCCTGTCGCCGCGCGCGGAGTTGGCAGTGCTAAGTCCCGATTATTTGAATGAGCAGGGCGTGCTCGTCGGCATCCTGTTGCTTGGCTGGCGCGAGGGCGGTGGCGACGAGCAGGCGGGGCGGACAACAGCGCGGCACGGCGTGCCACGGCGGGTGATTCCGGTCGGGCAGGACGTGTACCGATTGCGCGAGCACGAGGCGGACGCTTTTCATCGCGACGCGGAAGGAAAACTCCAGCTTCATTATTATTCGCAGGTGATCACGCACGCCGGGGCGTTTGGCGTGCCGCTCGTCGAGGCGATCATCGCGCAACTCGAAGGGCGGGGGACGGCGGAAGAGCGGCAGCGGCTCTGCGTGCTGAAAAAATCACTTGTCTGGCAACGCACGCTCGGCGGCGTGCGTCTCTAATCAGCAGGTTTGAAGTTAGCAGTCTTAAGCTCAGGCGCTGCTAAGGGCTGATTCATTCTCGGAAGAATAGACAGGATTCACAAGATTCACAGGATAGGACGGCCATTCAAGCCACTGCCTATTTTGTTAATCTTGTGAATCCTGTCCATTATTTCCCGCCTCTCTTTAAGAATGAAGAGACCCTAGCACTGCTCTGTGACCGCTCCGAGATTTTTAGAAGGGAATTGATCATGAATAAATTTTATCGTCGTTGGTCGCCAATCGTGTTCGTCATCGTCATCACGCTCGGAGCCGGTGGCAGCGCCTTCGCGCAACGGGCGCGCACGGTAGGAAACCAGTCTGGTTCCGACACGCCGCAAAAAACGACCGCGTCGGTCGCCACTACTACTGCCGCTACCACCGCCGCGCCGCAAAAGGTCAAAGCGAAATACGAGGGCGGCATCTTTGGTTACGAACAAAAGCAGACGGGGACGCTCAATTTCGACGACGTGAACACGCGCCTCGTTTTCCGCAACAAGAAGGGCGGCGAATATCTCTCGATTCCTT
>JACCRA010000547.1 GCA_013813825.1 Pyrinomonadaceae bacterium
GCACCGCGTCCTTCACCGGCGCGCTCAACTCCGCGCCCAACTCGTCATAACCCCCGGGCTGGCAGCCGATAATGAACACTTCGGGCGGCAACACTCCCAGAGCTTTCGCCAGCACAAGTACCTTTGACGGCTCGGTGTAATGAGCGTCGGCTAACGACGAGTGGAGCGCGGCAGGATCGAGGAGAGAGGGGTCGGCAATATCCGGCTCGATCACATAGACGGTGCCCGGCGCTCCGCTCCTCTCAACGGCGTCGGCGATGATGAGAGCGTCATAACCACTCATCAACTCCTGCACGAGCGGGATACCGGCGATGCCCGCCTCGAACACACTGACCCCGTCGGGGAGGGTGCGGCTTCGGGTGAGCGCCTGCGCGACCTCGACGCCAAAACCATCATCGCCCCGCAGCACGTTTCCGACACCGGCGATCAGGATTCTCACCTTTTGAGTTATTAGCTGTAACTGAGATGCCAAGCCGCACTGATCATCTCGCTCTGCTCGGCCTGATATACATACTTCATGTGACAGGTCCCAAATCAATATTTACGAGCTACGTTGGGAGTCAAGGCAATGGTTGATCAACTGTCAAGCCAAAGACTCGAAATTTCACGCCAACGCGTTTTCCATCTCAAATTTGATTTGAGACCCCCCGCGCCTAGACGCCGCCTCTTACGAGTTGAGTCCCCTTGGCCCGCAGGCCGTAGACCCAGCGCCCCTTGTCACTCACAGTACGGGGACTGCCGGCAGACAGACAGCCTAAAGCTCTCTGCCGGGGCGGATGCAATCCCGCCCTTGCTCCAGTGTCGATTTAATTACAAGCTTAGCTTGTTGTCAAAATGTATTACCCGATCTTAATGCCGTGCATTTCATATAAGCTGAGGGGACCAGCTATGGGTGAGATAAGTTCAGCTTCGATTCTTCTCAGATTTTCAAGCTTTCGCTCTACCGGCTGCCTCAGATAAGTGATGAAGCTCTCGATTGCCTGATCTGAATAAAAGCGCTGATGCAGATTCACTGAAGCATTGTGCGAAGAATTGGCTCGATAATGACAGGAGGGGCAGGCAAACAATGGCTCGGCGGGGCCAAAAGTGATGGCGACAGGATGATCCTTACTCCGGCGTCTTACTGAATAAGGTCGGCCCAGCGCGCCACAGCGTGAACAGACCTGCGACGTACCGACAGGGCTGATCTCAAATATCATCACACCCGCCTCCGCAACGATCTCCTTAAGATGACTGACCAGATGGGCGCGGTTGAATGCGACCAATGCTTTATTAACGCCACGTTTCCGTTCAACATTCGGAATCAGATTTTCCATGCTTTCAAGAATCAGTACATCGGCTCTCGGATATGACTTGCCCGCCCGAGGATCGCCGACGCCTTCAACATTAAGCGCAAAGTCGAAGATGCGCCGTGCCTGCTGTCTATACCTGTCCTTCGCCATATTAGTGATATGGCTCTGAAGCCCTTCATGTGCGGTCTCTCCTCGCGGGATACGCCCCATCTGTGAGCGCCGCCTAGAGAGTCCCGTCTTATGGGAAGCGAGATGAGCGAGAGTTGGTCCCCTGTGTCGGCGGCCCACGTGTTGCCCGGTGGCCTCTATCTGCTCAATCCATAGATTTCGCTGGCGGATGATGTGCGGCGTGCTGCCATCTCCGACCGCGAGTGTGGCGTACACACAGTCAAGCGCTCCGATGTGAGCGGCGCAAGTGACCAGCCCCTTGGGGACTAGCTTCGTCTGACAGGGTTTTCCGAACTCAAAGGTCTTGCCGGTCTCCGACCACTCGATGTTACGCGCGGCTTCACTGAAGGGGGTGTTCTTGGTCTTGATCGTAAAATAAAGATAAGCGGCGCGTGGGCGCTTTCCTTTCACGGTGAATATGAGTCTTGCACCTTTAATTTCAGCCGGACGCCATGTCTTCAGCGCCGGATCATACATCTCATATCCTTCCTTTTCCTTCGTTTGGCCTCTCTTCCCACCGGATTTGATCTTACTTGTCACAACTACAGACCGGAAATTGCTCATCCGGCAGTCCCCGTGAAAACGGAATGGAACCCAAGCGGTATCATTGGGGTCGTTCTTGTCGCATGTCATTAAGGAGAGTTCTATGGAGCCAGCTTGTTTGCTGCTCTTGGGCAAGATGAGCTTGCGGTAACCTGCGGGTTTAGTCTGTGGACCGTTGAAGAGATACCAGTGTGGATGAACCAAAGCTTCCGGCTGTGTGAACGTGGGCTTATGATCAAATCCGTCGATATGTCTCTTTGTTTTTCTACGACGGACGAACTTTCGTTCGTAATAACCATGCAAGGCATCGAGGTCTTTCAACTCCGGGTTTAACTTGAAGAATTCCTCCGCTTCGACCTGCGCTTTGCGCCATCGCGGCGCGTGTGCGATACGTTTGCGACCTTCCTCTCCGATGGGATTGATAGTAGCCAAGCCGCCACGCCAAGCCGCCAGTTCGGGGTTCTGACTCAGCCATGTGAGGTATTGCGCCCAACGATGTCGCCGCTCTGTGAGACGACCGCCTATGCCAGCCTCAAAAGCCGTGAAACGCGGCCTTGACGCCAAGTAAAGCTGGTGCTCTGGTTCGGCCTCCCACGCAGCCTTTTCGCCGAGCCATTGTTCGTGCTTCCTTTCCCATCGTCGAACGTGAGACTCGTAGCTGCTTAGATATGCAGCGGCCTCGCGCACGATCACTTGCGCCATCGCCGGAGTGAGACCACCGAAAACCTCCCGCTTGTCGAAGAGCAAGTGACCTTTAGCGGAAAGCTGCGCGGCGCGCGTAACCCAACTTTCTTCCGTGCCCTTAATGAGTTCTCCGGACGAGCGAGAAACAATCGCTTTAATTTTCCTAGCAGTTGTGGGAACCCAATTCCGAATGCAAACACTGTTCAGCAAGTAAGGAGCATTATTCGCCGGACACCCGGTGATGAAAAGGGCGATCTCGCGATAGAGTTCGCTCTCATCCGGCGATCTCCCGCATTCGCCCCGGCGCATCCGGAAGAGGAGAGAAAGCATGTCCTTGAGACGCTCGTTGAAAATCTCGTGCGTGCGCCAGAGCGCCTCAAGTTTCTTGGGTTCACAGTGCAGCCGAGCTTGGAGCGTTTTTACGGCCATATGATGTAGCCAGATTTG
>JACCRA010000559.1 GCA_013813825.1 Pyrinomonadaceae bacterium
GCGTTAGACTGCCAAATTCCGTGCTGTTTTTCAGCAATCAAAGGTGATTTAAAATGAAACAAGTTTTTGTCGGGATGAGTGTCGCCGTGATGATGACGTCTATAGGTTTTTGCCCAAACCAAAAATCAAACGGCAGTTCCGAGTACAGCGGAGACTTTGGCGGATGGCAGACGCGCGATTGATAAAGGAAACGGGCAGTGGATTGAAGGCTGGGGAAAAGGTGACCCGGCAATGGTCGCCGCCGCTTTCGCCGAAGACGGAGTTTGGTTAGCAACGGCAAGGCCGTCAAAGGTCGGCCACAAATCACTGAACGGCTGAGAGCATGGATGCAGTCGGTTGGTCAGGGAGTCAAAGTAACGGTGACGACCGTTGATGTGTGGTTGGATGGTGACACGGCTTTCGAGACGGGAAAGTATGTTTACCAGTACCAAGATAAAGGCAAGCCGGCGACTGACGAAGGAAGATACGTGGCGATGGAGAAGCGGCAAAAAGATGGTTCATGGAAGTTGGCGATGGACATGAGAGTGCCGGCGGAGTAATTTCAGCCTGCTCGCTACGCACCTCAATTGGCCGACATGATGGCCTACAGGTGAACGCGATTGCTCTGGAACAATAAGTAGACTACAGGAGAATAAACATGACAATTCCTACCGAGAACGTCGGCTCGCTTCCGCGTCCCGCGAAGCTTCAGGCGGCGATTGCCGATTACGATGCCGGAAAGATCACGCACGAGGAACTGAAGCACGAACAGGACGACGCCTGCCGCGATTCCATTGAGCGCATGGAAGCCACGGGTTCGCCGATAGTTTCCGACGGCGAGCAGCGTGCGTCGAGCTTTGCCACCTACCCGATTGTGGACACCTTAGCGGGAACCGGCCTTGCCCCGAACCTTGCGGCGGACGGCCAGTACTTCGCCATCTTCACGGACGGGCATCATCGACAGCTTCCGCGCCTGACCGGCGGGCCTTTCAAGTACAAAACCTACGCCGCTGACTATTTGAAGGAATCCATCAAGCTCGCCACTAAGCCCATGAAGCAGGCCGTGATCGCGCCCTCCATGCTCTCTCTGCTCTATCCATTGGATGGAGCAATCGAAGGCTATTCCCGCGAGCAATTTCTGGAGGATTTGTGCAACGAGTGTGAAAAAGACATCCGGGAGGCTTTTGCAGCCGGGGCCAAACGGGTCTCGATTGATTTCACCGAAGGCAGGTTGGCCTGCAAGAACGACCCGAGGAATCCGTGGACGGGACGCAAGATGCTCGAACACTTTGTCGAGCTTAACAACCGCGTGATCGACCGGTTCTCAGCCGAGGAGCGCAAGAATATCGGCATCCACACCTGCCCCGGCGGCGACTGCGATTCGACTCATAGCGCCGATGTGGATTACGCCGAGATGCTGCCGAGCATGTTCAAGATGAATGCGGGGTACTTCCTGATTCAACTAGCCAGCGAGCAGGACAAGGAGCGCGTGTACAAATTGTGCGGGGAGCAGAGCCGTGCGGACGCTAATGGTGTCCCGCAGGTCTGCTTCATCGGCGTGATCAACCCGCTCAACCCGACGGTCGAGACGCCGGAGCAAGTTCGCGACGATCTCGTCACCGCCGCCAAGTACATTCCCGTCGAGCGACTTGGCTCAACGGATGACTGTGGCTTCTCACCTTTCAGCGTTGATGTGAAGCCCAAGCATGGCTCACCGGATGTCGCCAGAGACATCGCGTTCCAGAAGATCGCCGCGCGTGTGAAAGGGACGGCCATGGCATCGGAGATACTCGGCGTCGCTTGAGTTGGTTGCTGACGCCGCCCGAACACCGCCACCACCGACCTAGAGCGCAGCTTAGACAAAGCTCTCACGGTAAGGTGTTCGACGACATCATCGCCGCACCCAATCTCAAATCACGCCGAGCGACACGCCAGCGACCGCCGCAGCAGCAATAGCTAATTGGACAAGAGGGCGCAACAGTAACTTCCTTATCCTGTTGTCCGTTAATTCGAAATTGCGTGTCAGCGGTTGCTTCCCGTGTCACCTCCAGCGTTGCGGCGGCTTCGCGTTGAAGGGAGTGAATGATGAATGGACTACGATTGGGCGCTTTGATGATCATACTGGTGCAGCTCTCCGCCGCAAGGCAGGAGCCGGTCGTCGTTCAGGGCAGCCCTGAATTGGCGGTCATCAGCTTTAGCTGGAGCCGCTTTCTGCGAAACCCGAATGCTCTGGTCTCGCCATTCCCGGACGATCCCACAACTATCGGCGCCAGAGGAGGGCAACGCGGCCCTTATGGGAAGCGGGTGGAGATGATCACGTCGAAAGGATTCGCCTATAAAATGAAGATCAAGAATGGAGCCGGGACAACCATCAAGGCGTTATTCTGGGAGTACCGATTCGAGGAGCCTCAATCCCCTCAAGACATCTCGCGACAGCAATTTATGTGTCTGGAAAAAATTAAGTCGGGCGCGATTAAAGAACTTGCCGTGTTCAGCCTTTCTCCTCCGACGCGGGTCGTCAACGCGGAGTCATTAGGCGATGAGACGAAGGCCGAGGCAACTACAAAGGTGGTGATTAACCGGATTG
>JACCRA010000562.1 GCA_013813825.1 Pyrinomonadaceae bacterium
GGCGGCCATCGCCAACGCCGTCTATCACGCGACCGGCAAGCGCGTCCGCGATCTGCCGATCACGCTCGATAAACTGCTGTAATGCAAACGGAAGCCACACCATCATCTTCTGAGCGGAGCGAGACGCGCGGCAAAGACGGGAATCCGACCTTTGGGCTCGCGCGGCGCGTGCTCGTGGCGACGTGTGTCGTGGTCAGCGTGCTCTTTGTCTTGCTCTTCGTGTGGTACGCGGCGGACTTGCTGTTGCTCGTCTTCGCGGGCGTGCTCGTCTCGATCCTCTTGCGCGGGTTCAGCCGCTGGTTGCACCGGGCGACAAATTTGGGACGCGGTTGGTCGCTGGCTCTTGTCACACTGACGCTAGTCGGCGTCCTGTTCGCCATCATATGGCTGGCGGCGGGGCGCATCGGCGCGCAGGCGAACATGTTGCGTGAACAGTTGCCGCGCGCCGTCGAGAGCTTGAGCGCACAACTTGAGCAGTACGAGTTGGGGCAACGCCTGATCGAGAGTCTGCCGCGTTTGCGCGAGCAGTTCTTGGGTCGCGGCGGGAACGTGCTGGGGCGCGTGACGGGGCTGGCCTCAACCACGCTCGGCGCGCTCGTCAACGTCGTGGTCGTCGCCGTGATCGGTCTGTATCTCGCCGCACAACCCGATCTTTATTCGGGCGGCATTAAACGCCTGTTCCCGTTTAAGTATCGGGCGCGCGCCGGTGAAGTCTTCGGCGTGCTCGATGAAGCCTTGTGGCGGTGGCTCTTGGGGCGCATGGGGCTGATGCTCTCGAACGGGTTGCTGACGGCTCTCGGCTTGTGGCTGCTCGGTGTCCCGCTCGCCTTGACGCTCGGACTATTGGCGGGGCTACTGAACTTTATCCCGAACTTCGGGCCGTTCATCGCTGCCGTGCCCGCCATTCTGATCGCGCTTTTGCATGGTCCCCGGCAAGCTTTGTACGTCGCGCTGCTCTATTTCGTCTTGCAGATGATCGATGGGTATGTTTTCACGCCGCTCGTTGATCGCAAGAGCGTGGAACTGCCGCCCGTGCTGGCTATCACGGCGCAAGTGCTTTTAGGTTTCGCCTTCGGCTTCATTGGTCTGCTGTTGGCATCGCCGTTGACGGCGACAATGATGCTGCTCGTCAAGATGCTTTACGTCGAGGACGTGCTCGGCGATCCCATCATGCGTGAAAGCAACGTCGGCGCGCCGGACACCGCGATGGCGAAGTAAGAAGATTCACAACAGGACAAACGACGGAGGGCTGTGAGATGCAAGAGATCATCACGTTGGAAGTTTTTTCCGATTACGTGTGACCGTTCTGTTGGCTGGCGGAGCCAAGCCTACACGAACTGAAGCGCGCCGCGCCGGATGTCGAGATCATCTGGAAGGCGTTCGAGTTAAGACCTGACCCGGTGCCGACGCTCGACCCGCAAGGCGAGTATCTGACGCGCGTCTGGCGCACCAGCGTCTATCCGCTGGCGGAGAGATTTGGCGTGCCGATGAAGTTGCCGCCCGTGCAGCCGCGTTCGCGCCTCGCGCACGAAGCCGCGCAGTGGGCAGAGACACAAAGTAACTTCGACGACTACAACGCCGCCGTCTTTCGTTCCTTCTTCGAGCGCGGCGAGGACATCGGCGAGCGTGAAGTGCTAATGCGAATAGCCTCCGACTTGCAACTCGACGCCGTGCCGCTCGGCCGTGCGCTCCAAGAAGGCGAGTTTGCCGCGAGCGTCTTGGCTGACGAGCGCGCGGCCGAAGAGTTAGGCGTGACGGGCGTTCCGGCGTTCGTTGCCAACCGTCGTGCGGCGCTCTCCGGCGTGCAGACTGTCAACGCGCTACTGGCATTGGTGAATAGCTTAAGAGTCGCCGGAGCGAAACAAGAACTGGCAGCCGACTATTGAAGATGTAAGAGGTGCATTCGTCCGGGCCTCGTGCGCGGGGTCTTCAAATCATCAGGCAGGAGATTTCACAGACATGGCTGACAAGAAGCTGACCATTCTCGGCATCGCGGGCAGTCTCCGCAAAAGCTCGTACAACCGCGCGGTGTTGCGCGCGGCCCAACTGCTTGCGCCATCAGACGCGCGCATCGAAGTCTTCGAGTTAGACGGCATCCCGTCTTTCAATGAGGACGAGGAACAACATCCATCGGCGAAAGTGATCGAACTGAAAGAGCGAGTTCGCGCCGCCGCCGCCATCCTCTTCGTCACGCCCGAATACAACTACTCGATACCGGGAGTGCTTAAGAACGCCATTGACTGGGCGTCGCGCCCCTACGGCAACAGCGCGTGGCAGGGCAAACCCGTCGCTTTGCTGGGAGCTTCAGTCAGCCCGCTCGGCACCGCCCGCGCCCAGTATCATCTGCGGCAAGTGCTGCTATCGCTGGACATGCACGCACTGAACAGACCCGAAATCATGATCGGCAATGCGGCCGAGCGGTTCAACGAGCAGGGCGAGCTAACCGACGAGAAGACGAAGGAATTGATCCGGCGACTGCTTCAGAATCTCGTCGCTTGGACGCGCCAGATCAGTCAACAATCCGCATCAGCCGATTGAAATCGAAACTAGAGAAAGCAGTGTCAGGATTAGAGACAAGCGAACGGCCGGTGGACGCGGCTGCCATCGCTGAACGCGAAGGCGAAGAGGTCGCGGCTGCCGACGCGCGCGAGCCGTTGGTACTGGCGATTGACATCGGCACTTCAAGCGTGCGCGCGGCTCTGTTCGACGGGCGCGGGCGCGAAGTGGCGGGCACGCTGGCGCGCGTCGAGCGCGGTTTTCGCACGACGCCGGACGGTGGGGCGGAGGCGGATGCCGGAGAGTTGATCGCGCAGGTCGAGTCGGTGATTGACGAGTCGCTCGCCCGCTCGTCAGTATCAAACATCGAGGCCGTCGCCGTCGCTTGTTTCTGGCACAGCCTCGTCGGCATCGATGAATCGGGCCGCGCGCTGACACCCATCTACGGTTGGTCCGACACGCGCGCCGCCGCCGAGGCCGAAGCTCTCAGGCAACGCTATGACGAGCGCGCGATGCACCGGCGCACCGGCTGCCGGTTTCACGCCGGCTACTGGCCCGCCAAATTGCTCTGGCTGAGGAAAGAGAATCCCGAAGTGTGCAGCGCGGTCGGGCGCTGGGTCTCGCCAGGTGAATTCCTGACGCTTAAGCTCTGCGGCGAAGTGGCGGCGAGCGTCTCGATGGCTTCCGGCACGGGCCTGCTGGACCAACGCCGTTGCGTTTGGGATGAAGCGATGCTCGACATCACCGGCTTGAGCGAGAGCCAGTTGCCGCCGCTCGCCGCAGCGGGTTGGACGTTTCGCTTGACGGACGACTATGCGCGGCGCTGGCCGCCACTGCGCGACGCGCGTTGGTTTCCCGTCATCGGCGATGGCGCGGCCAACAACGTCGGCGCGGATTGTGTGGACCAGAGCGCGGCTGCCTTGATGATCGGCACGTCGGGCGCGATGCGCGTGGCGTGGGCGGGCGAGCCGCCCGCCGCGCTGCCCGCCGGTTTGTGGTGTTACCGCGTGGATCACCGGCGGGTGGTCGTCGGCGGCGCACTCTCGGACGGCGGCGGGCTGTACGATTGGCTGTCCGATTCGCTCAAGCTAGGCGCGGACACGGAAGCGAACGAGGCCGTGCTCTCGGCGTTGGAGCCGGACGCGCATGGGTTGACGGTGCTGCCGTTCTGGGCGGGCGAGCGAAGCACAGGATGGTCAGCGGAGGCGCGCGGAGCGATTCTCGGATTGACGACGAACACGCGCCCTATCGAAATTGTGCGCGCCGCGATGGAGGCCATCGCCTACCGCTTCGCGCTCATCGCCGAATCGCTCCTGCCGTTCGCGCCGGGAGCGGAGATACGCGCTTCCGGCGGCGCGCTGACGGCTTCGCCCACATGGACGCAAATCCTCGCCGACGTGCTCGGACGGCCCCTGAATCTTGCACCCGCACGCGAGGCTTCGAGTCGCGGCGCGGTGTTATTAGCCCTCGAAGCGTTAGACGTGATTGAAGACATCGCGAAATTGCCGGCGCGCGCACCCGACCAGATTTTTACGCCAGACGCGGCACGCCACGCCTTGTATCTTGATGGACTAGCGCGGCAACAGAGAGCTTACGACGCGCTTGTGCGCGAGCCATCATCATAAACATTAGAACTCTTGCAAAAGTCGGCGGCACTGGTTTGTCACTTCGGGTCTTTTGCCAGAGGTTTGTTTAACAGCCGCCGCTGACGGCTGAATGTCAAAGAGAGTGATCGTCGGAGTAGCACGTGAGCGGAAGGCCGGCATCAGGGATGGACGCTGATAAGTTGATGAACGGCGTCTTGCGGCAACACCCGCGCGGGCGCGATGTGGCGGAGATCATGGCGGCGGCGCTCGCCGCTGTCGAGCCGCGGGCCGCAGTGCGGCGCGTGTTGCGGAAAGACGGCCACACAGTTGTCGCCGGCGGGCAAAGTTATGAACTGAGCGCGGGCGGGCGCGTGTTCGTCATCGGAGCCGGCAAGGCGTGCGCGCCGATGGCTGAGGCCGCCCTCGAAGCTCTGGGCGATGTGGTTTACGCCGGCGTCGTGATCGTCAAGGATGGACATCTCGGCGCTGCCGGCGAAAGCATTGGTCCCATCAAGTTGTTTGAGGCCGCCCATCCCGTGCCGGATGAACGCGGCATCGCGGCGGCGGCGAGACTGGCGGCGTTGCTGAAGGAGGCGACAACAGACGATCTGGTGTTGGCGCTCGTTTCCGGCGGCGGTTCGGCGCTGCTCACGCTGCCGTCGCCGGGGCTGACGCTTGAAGACATCCAAGCTCTGACCGCAGTGCTGTTGCGTTGCGGAGCCACGATCAACGACATCAACGCGCTCCGCAAACACTGCACGCGATTGGGTGGCGGCGGCATCGCCAGTCTCGCGTCGCCCGCCCGCACCGTCGCGCTGATCATTTCAGACGTAGTTGGTTCACCGCTCGAAACCATCGCCTCCGGGCCGACCGCGCCGGACCCGACGACCTACGCCGACGCTTGGCGCGTCGTCGAGCGTTATGAATTGGGGGACCAATTGCCCGCGAATGTGATCGAACATTTGCGGCGCGGGCGGGCGGGCGAAGTGGCGGAGTCGCCGAAAGCTAGCGATGCCATCTGGTCGCAGGTTCATAATTACATCGTCGCCGACAACCGGACGGCGGCTGAAGCGGCCATCGCGGCGGGACGCGAGCGCGGCTTCGACGCCGTGCTGCTGACGACGTTTCTCGAAGGCGAGGCGCGCGAAGTCGGGCGGGTCGCCGCCGCTATCGGCTGCGAGATGCGGGCGCGGGTGGCGGCGGGTGGGTCATCGCCGCTGCTGTGCGTTCTCGGCGGCGAAACCACAGTCACGCTCGGCGGTGG
>JACCRA010000570.1 GCA_013813825.1 Pyrinomonadaceae bacterium
CGGTGAATCTCGTCGATGAACAGCACGTCGCCTTCCTGCAAGTTGGTCAACAGCGCGGCCAGATCGCCCGACTTTTCAATCACCGGGCCGGAAGTCGAACGCAACTCCGCGTTCATCTCGTTCGCCACGATAAACGCCAAGGTGGTTTTGCCTAAGCCCGGCGGGCCGGTCAGCAAGACGTGGTCGAGCGCCTCGCGCCGCATCTGCGCCGCGCGGATGAAGACGCGCAGATTGTCCGTCGCCTTGCGCTGGCCGATGTACTCGGCGAGGCGCGTGGGCCGCAGCGACAACTCGAATTGTTGCTCTTCGTCCATTACGCCCCGTTCGCGCACGCTGACTGGTTCGATATTTTCAGCCATGAACAATTCAAAAACTGTGTTGCCCTACACGCCGCTCAATCCGCCGAGCCGGTAGCTGATTTCATAGGCGACCACTGGCTTGCCCGTTTGTTCTTTCAATCTCTGCACCAACTCAGGAGAGTAAGGGACGTGCTTAACAGGCATCTCTTCACTGAAACTATAAGTCCGGCCCAAGAGGTTCAAGCCTACGCTCGGAACCGATTTTATCAAGATGTACTTGCCTTTGGGCAGCGGCTCCTTATCCCAAGCGACGCTTTCGCCCTTCAGCCTGCACCACAGTCGGTACACGTCATAGGCCAAGGCTTGCCGGACATTCTGGTAACGGGCTTGTGGGCGAACATCCGGCAGGTCGCGAATGGCTTGGATGAGCATGTTCAGCCTCCATGACCTCAGCCTTTAGATAGTGATCGCAAGCTACGCCGGAGCAACAACTCGACGGACAGATCGCCGCCTTCCTGCATCGCTTGGGTGAGCACTTTCTCCGCCGCCGCGCGCTGGTAGCCGAGGTTGATGAGCGCGGAGATTGCATCTTCGCGCAGGGCGTCCTCCGAGGGCGCGGCGCCGGCAGCCCGGGCGGCCAACTGCTCTTCGAGCGCGGGCGAAGAGAGAGCGGCCATCTTGTCGCGGAGTTCGATCACCATGCGCTCGGCCGTCTTTTTGCCGACGCCGGGGATGGCTGTCAAGCGCGCGAGGTTGTTGGTGCGGATCGCGGCGATGATCTCGTCGGCGCTCATCCCGGAGAGCGTCGCGATGCCGGATTTGGGACCGATGCCGGTGACGGAAATCAGGAGCATGAACAGTTCTCGCTCGCGCGCGGTGCGGAAGCCGAACAGTTGCAGCGTGTCTTCGCGGACGTGCGTGTAGATGCGAAGCGCGACTTGCGCGCCCGGCTCTTCCATGTCGAAAAAAGTCGAGACCGGGATCGTGACTTCGTAGCCGATCCCGCCCACGTCCAGAATGACGCTCGTCGCCTGCTTGAAAAGTAAAGTGCCGGTTAAGTGTGCAATCATAATTGGGTGTCGGGTGTCGGGTGTCGGGGCCGGCAGTTTTGCCAGCCCGCAGCATCCCTTTACCCGTCCCGTCATAGTAGTTGAGGTGTCAGAACTTCGGCAACGCGCGAGCGGCTTCATGATTCTGAATGATGGCGGGCAGACATTTGAACGAGCCGGCGAGCGTTCTTACCCGACATCCGATACCTGACACCGTTTTATTGTCCGCGCTATACTATCGCAACCGAGAAGAGGGAATTGCGTCGATGAAGTCTGAGAAAATTTCGGAGTTGACGACGAACCGTCTGAGCGTTTATCTGCGCTGCCTGAATTTGTTGGCCGACGCCGGCGTGAAAACCATCTCCTCGCAGGCGCTCGCCGATCAGTTTAATCTCAATTCGGCGCAAATTAGAAAAGACCTCGCGCACTTCGGCGAGTTCGGCGTGCGCGGCGTCGGCTATTTCGTCGAGGAGTTGCGCCAGCACATCACAAAGATTCTGGGACTGGATAGCGCGCGCCGCGTCGGCATCGTCGGGGTGGGGAACTTGGGGACGGCGCTGGCGAATTACAACGGCTTCACGGCGTCGAACTTCACGGTGGTCGCGCTGTTTGACAACGACCGGGAGAAGGTTGGTTGCCGCGTCGGCCGCGCCGGCATTGTGGTGCATGACGTGCGGAAGATGGCACGCGTAGTGCGCGCGGAAGGAATTGATGTGGCTGTCATCGCCGTGCCCGCGCGCGTCGCGCAACGTGCCTTGAATCAAGTGATGTCGGCGGGCGTCAAGGCCGTCTTAAACTTCGCGCCAGTCCGCTTGCACGCGCGCCTCGACGTCAAAGTGAAAACGGTCGATCTGACCATCTCGCTTGAATCGCTCTCGTATTACCTCGCCCGCCCGCAGATCACCTGCGTGACGAACCCGCGCAGCATCCTGCCCTACGAAGAGATCGCGCAGCGGGAAGAGAATGAACTGAAGGGCGAAGCCTGAAAGGAATTTTTATGAACGAAGACCCCACTCACAATTTGCCGCAACCATTTGAGGAACGTGTGTTGGCCGAACTTAGGGCTATGCGCGGAGAGTTATCGACGATGAACACACGCTTGACCTCACTTGAAGAAAAAGTTGACGCACGCTTACGCGAGACGCGACCGATTTGGGAAGGCGTGCAGGCTCAACTGACAAGATTGGAGACGGAGATGAAGACTCTGAATCGACATTTCAAATCGCTAATCAACGACATGTTCAAGCTGCGCTCGCTCGTCGAAGAATTAGAGGATAATCAGCCGGCAGCTTGAAGGGGAAATTATGAAGTCTGTTGCTAAAAGGGCTATACCGTTTGCGCTTGCTGGTTTGTTGGGAGTTGCTCTGTCCGCCGTATCCTTTTGGCGTACACCTCAGCCTGCAACAGAGTTGGTCTGTCGCTTTACTGAACCTGCCCTGTTGATACCCGCCGAGATAGTTTTTAAGCCCGAACCGATGTTCTACACGAACTGGGCGCGCGCACACAATTACTCAAGCATCGCCCGCGTGCAAGTTACACTGGGCGCAAATTACCTTGTTTCAGACGTCACGCTGTTAACGCCTCTGCCGGAAGAAGTCGCGGGTGAAGTGCTCAATGTGGCAAGAAGTATTGAATTCATCCCGGCGTTAAGGAATGGTACGCCGGAAGAAAGCACGGTCATAGTTGAATACAAACTCGACGGGCGGCCAAAAGGTAGTGGCTGATTCAGAACATGGATGAACAAACCGCCAGACGCGAGATCGTCCGCGTCGGAAAGCTACTGTACGAGCGTGGCTACGTCGTCTCTTCGGACGGCAACGTGAGCGTGCGTCTTGACGACGGGCGGATCGTGGCGACGCCGACGCAGACCGGCAAGGGGCGGATGACGGAAGACTCGCTCGCCGTCACGGACAGCGAAGGCAAGGCGCTCAACGACCGGAAGGCTTCGAGCGAGTTGGCGATGCACTTGCTCATTTATCGCGAGCGGCCGGAAGTGAAAGCCGTCTGCCACGCGCACCCGCCGCACGGCTCGGCGTTCGCCGTCGCGGGATTGGCAATCGATCAGCCGATCCTGTCGGAAGTGATCTTAACTTTAGGCTGCGTCCCGCTCGCCGAATACGGCACGCCTTCGACCGATGAACTGACGGAAGCGATGCGTCCGCTCGTCAAGCACCACAACGCGCTTTTGATGGCGAATCATGGCGCGGTTGCCTACGGCGCGGACGTGTGGCAGGCGTTCGACCGTTTAGAAACTTTGGAACACACGGCCAAGATCGCGATCCTTGCGCGCGCCCTCGGCGGCGCAAAAAATCTGCCGCCCGATGCGATTGAGAAACTGATTCACGTCCGCGAAAAGGCCGGCTACTTGGACGAGCGTGCCCGCTGCCAATCGTGCGGCTACCTGCACGAAACGCGGATCACTTGTCCCGCCGGCGACGGCGTGGCTCAAGCCCCACCGCCCCGCGCCGCTGCGGCGGCGGCAAACGGCGCTGGCAAAATCAACTTGACGCGCGAAGAACTGATCGAGTTGTTGAGTCAAGCCGCGCGACTACGCGGGTGAGCGCCGTTTGAGACTGAGCGAATACAGGGAGTCTCTCTGGGGCGGACGCCGTCACCGCCCGCTGACCCGTAGCGAAGAACTGCTGGCGCGTAAAGTCTTCGCCGCGTCCTTGCCTTACGATTGCGTCCGTTTCGCCGACGCTTACCTGCCGGGCATCGACGTCCCCGTGACGCTGGCCTCCACGCCTTTCAGACGACGGACGATCTACACGATCCATTGGGGCGACGGAGATGTCTTCGACAAGGGCGCGGACGCCTGCGGCAATGACGAGCGCGCGAGCCTGATTCACGAACTGACGCACGTGTGGCAAGGTCATCACGGCGCTTTCGCGCAAGGCTACATGCTCAAGTCGTTCGCCGCACAAGGCTTTCACGGCGTCCGGGACGTGATGACAGCGCGGCGGTGGCGCGGGTGGGCGTGCCATCGCCGGCGGGCTTACGACTACACGCGCAAACTCGGCCAGTCGTGGAAAAGTTTCAATGTCGAGCAGCAAGCGGCCATCGTTGAAGATTGGTTCCGCGAGTGGATGAAGAGCGGTCTGACAGAAGCGGGAGAGCCGACCGGCGACGCCCGCCATGCCTACATCGAGCAGCACATTCGCGCGCGCAGTGGCCGGTAACGCGGCGGATTCAGAGTCCGCGTGTCGTTTGTGGTAATCTTGCCGCCGTTCCTGTGAAGGTGTTAAAAATCGGATCGGTAGTGTTAAGGAGAATGACGAATGCAAGAAGCACTTGGAATGGTCGAGACAAAAGGTCTCGTAGCGATGATCGAGGCGGCGGATGCGATGGTCAAAGCCGCGAACGTGACACTGGTCGGCTACGAAAAGATCGGCGCGGGATTCGTTACCGCCATCGTGCGCGGCGACGTGGCGGCAGTTAAAGCGGCGACGGACGCGGGAGCGGCGGCGGCGCGTCGCGTCGGCGAATTGGTCAGCGTCCACGTCATCCCGCGCCCGCACGGCAGCGTGGACGAAGCCTTACCGATTGGTAATAACAGCTAACAGCCGTGACCAGTAACGAGAGGCCGGTGACAAGTTTAAGACTTCTTGCTCGTCACTCGTCACTGCTTTTTATGATTATCGCGCGCATCCTCGGCACCGTCGTTTCAACGCAGAAGGACGGGCGGCTGCAAGGCCGGAAACTCATGCTCGTTCGCCCGCTAAATCTCGACGGGACGGACGCCGGTAACAGCTACTTCGTCGCGGTCGATACGGTCGGCGCGGGCTTTCACGAGCGCGTCTTAGTCGTTGCCGGCTCCAGCGCCCGCCTCGCCGAAGGTTTGAAAGACCTGCCAGTCGATGCCGCGATTGTCGGCATCATCGACACGGTCGATATCGTTGATGATTAGAGCGACCAGCTTTCAGCCGTCAGCGATCAGGTTTAAACCAAAGCTGATTGCTTGAAGTGGTTTTGATTTGATGAGTGTGGTGGCACGGTTTGGCTGAAGGCTAAGATGCAACTCGCGCGGGTCATCGGGACGGTGGTGGCGACAGTGAAGAACGATTCGCTGGAGGGGCGCAAGTTGCTCATCATCCAGTCGCTCGACGCCGGTTTGCTGCCGCAGGGGACGCCGCTTGTGGCGCTCGACGCCGTCGGGGCGGGCGTCGGCGAATTAGTCTTCTGGTGTCGCGGGAAAGAGGCGAGCTTTCCGTTCCGGCGCGAGGACACGCCGACCGATTGCACCATCGTCGGCATCGTTGATTCAGAGCGGCACGTCACCACGCCCGGGAGCCGGCGGCGGAGATGATCATCGCGCGCGTGATCGGGAACGTCGTGGCGACGCAGAAGAACGAGCGTTATGAGAACGCGCGCGTAATGCTCTGCCAACCCGTCGATCTCGCCGGAAGAGAGACGGGCGCGACCTTGATCGCGCTCGACACGGTGGACGCGGGCGTGGGCGATCTGGTGATGATTGTGCAGGAAGGGTGGGGCGCTTCGACGGCCGCGACCGGAGAGCCGGGCGCGGCGATTGACTCGGCAATTGTCGGCGTGGTGGATGACATCGACTTATTACCGGAAGAGCAGAGAACAAGATGAGCCATGAGTTGGAAGAGGAGCGGGCGCGGACGCTGGCCGCGCGCGTCGCCGGACGACTGGCGCGGGGCACAGCGGCGGCGACGACAGCGGCAGGCAGTGCTTCGTCGGCTGACGAAAATGCTGGCGGCCTCGGTCGCGAGTTGGCCGCGCTGCGCGCCGGATTGAGCGAGATCAAACAGCGCCTCGCCCACCTCGAATCCCATATCGTCGGCGAGGCCGAATGTAAGCACGAGAATGATGCTAATGGGTGGTTAACTCCGCTAGTGGCGGCAGGGACACATCGCCGTACAGCGTCCAACGCGGAGCCGGCCGATGCCTCCTCGCCGCTCCGCTGGACGAGCAGCACTTACATTCCGGTCGTCCCGCCGAGCGAACAGCGTTTCGACATCAACGACGCCGTTTCCGAACTAGCCGATCACTTCGAGCAGGGCAAGACCTGCACGTTAGAGCCGGGCGGCAAGCCCTGCGATCACTGCTCGATGTGCAGCACGCGCGGTTTTTAGAAGTTAGCTTTCAAAAGATTAAACGACAAAGAAGGAAGCCGCCCGCGATAAGCGATGGCGGCTTCCTTCTTTTGAGCATTCGGCGCGGGTTCGCTGACTCTGGCCTGTGGCTTAACTATTCCTCCGCAACGATTCGGAGTTGATCGTCGGCGCTTGGCGCGAACCTTCCTCGGCCTTGAAGTAAGGCTCTTCCTTGAAGCCGTAGAGCTTTGCGGAGAGCACGGTCGGGAAGCTGCCGCGCGTCGTGTTGTAGTCCTGCACCGATGTGTTGTAATCGTTGCGCGATGTGGCGATGCGATTCTCAGTGCCTTCGAGAGAGTCTTGGAACTTCTGGAAGTTCTGGTTCGACTTCAGATCAGGATAATTCTCGACGAGCGACAATAGCCGCCCGATGGTGCCGCCAAAGCTGTTATTGGCTTCGATCACCGCCTGCTTCTGCTCGGGCGACTTGTCGCCGCCTTCGCCCTGCGGCGCGGCGCTGGTGGCGTTGAGCAAGCGCGAGCGCGCGGAGGCGATGTCGCCGAAGACTTGCTGCTCTTGTATGCCGGCGGCCTTCGCGGCTTCAAACAAGTTCGGAATCAGATCGGCGCGCCGTTGCAGTTGGCTCTCGACGCCGGCCCACTTCGCCCGAACATTCTGCTGTTTCGATTGCAGCGTATTGTAACCGCACCCGCTGGCCGTGATCGAAACGAACACCACGCCAGCCAGCAACAACATTCTTCGCTTATTCATTACCTTTCTCCTCATTCCGTCAGTTAGACACATGACCTTATTTATGCTTCGTGCAACTTTCGCGCCGACCTGCGGCCGGCCCTAACGATTGCCCTCCATCCGCATCTCGTCAACCGCTTCGACCACTTGTTCGATCTGCGCAAGATACGCGGTGAACAGTTCGTGCGCCTGCGCCTCCGAGGCGGGTCGCGCGCCCGTCTCGCGCAACTCGAAAATACGCTCGAACGGCTCTGGATCGAGCCGGAAAAATTTAGTCGCCGCGCGCACACCGTCGTGCTTGCCGACGGGCGGCGTCTGCCCGAAGAGCAGCAGCGCCGCCCCGAACAGCGCAGCGAAACTCGACAGACTATCCCGCATCAGATCGGACAACTTTTCCACCGAAGTGGACGCCGGGATGTAGCGCCGGCGCAGTTGAATTAACTTGCTCCGCAACTCGTACTCGGTCTGGTGGCGCAAATTGGCGTCGGAAATATGCATCGTCGCGAACGGGTCTTCGCCGTGGAGGACGACGTGCGCGAGTTGCATCTGATGAAACTCAATCGGGAAAACGTCCGCCGCGTCGCGCAGTTCCTCGACGGTGAAATAGATGGGCAACGGATGCCCAAGTCTTTGCCACTCGCGCATTGGCGCTTGCGCCTGTCTCAGGTCTTCCGGCGTGATGCGCCGGAGCGCGATCAGCAAGTTGTAATCCGAACGCGCGGCGACGTACTCGCCCGTGACGGCCGATCCGTACAAGACCACGGCCGCCAGATTGTCGCCGTGCGTCGAACGTAGATCGCCGATCAGATGGTTGAACGCTTCATGCGCTACTTGATTCGCCATAGACCTCCACCGCGAAATGATGAATGCGGAATGATGAACGATAAATTAAAAACCGCTGTAGCCGGGTTTTTCATTCCGTTATTCGGCTTTATATTACTGCTTACCAGTCGCCACCCGCGCCGCCGCCGCCAAAGTCGCCGCCGCCGCCGAAGCCGCCAAAACCACCGCCGCCGCTACTACCGCCGCCCGATCCACCGAAACCGCCGCCGCTCCATCCGCTCGATCTGCCGCCGCTGTTCAAAAGCGAGCCGAGCAGCAACGCATTGAGCAAGCCCCCACCGCCACTACCACCGCCGCCCCGCCCGCGATTCGAGAACAGGACGATGATTATGACCAAAATGATAATTCCGATGCAGCACGGAGAGATCGCCCCTCTTGACTGAGTGCGCGAGCGCGGGCGCGACACGGGCGCGCGCTCGCCGAGACCTTCGATGCTAAAACCGCGCGACTGCGCCAGCGTCTGAACGTATGCGGCGGCGGTGTCGGCAATGCCTTGCGAATAGTTGCCGCGCTTGAGTTGCGGGACCAATTGCTCGCGCTGAATCTGGCCTAACAACCCGTCGGGTAAGTCGCCTTCGAGGTGACGGCTGACCTGCGTGAAGTATTTGCGGTCATCGACGGCGACGAGCATGATCATGCCCATGCGCTCGCCGTCCTTCGCTCCGATGCCCCAGCCGCGCGCGACCGTTAGCGTATAGTCGAAAATGTCCTGCCCGCCCGTCGTCCGCACCGTCACGACGGCAAACTCGATCTGCGCTTGCCCCTTCAAATTAGTGAGCACCGTCTCCAAGCGATCTTCCGTCGCTGGATCGATGACGTTGGCGTAGTCATTGACGTAGCCGATTGGCGCGGGGAGCGGAGACGTGCCCGACGGCGATTGTTGGGCGCAGGCCGTATCAGCGGCGCTCAGGCCGAAAAGGCAGAGCAGTGCCAGAAGGATGAACGGAATTTGCGAGCGTCGAGTCTGCATTGATTGCCGTGAATAATACAAGTCAGGGAGCAAAAGGTAAAACCAAAAATAGAGCCGGCGACTGATTCGTGAGCAGGTAATCGTAAACTGTCGCCTCGCGCCCTTCACAGCTTAATCAAACTGCACAAGAAATTGACAGGACTAAGAGGACGCATGATGAAAGAGACGAGGCGCTTTATATTCTTGACTGCTTTATTTTGTGCATCCGGTTAATCCTGTCTCTTCCTCCTTCTCATAATATTGTCTGTTCCGATTGAGGACTTAACTTTCTAACCTCCCGCGTCGATTAATAGATGTAGCACGTAGAACAGCGCGACGCCCGCGAAGACGACAAGGGATACGAAGGGGTTTTTATGTTCCAGATGATTGACTTCCGGAATCAGATCGCTTGCGGCGACGTAAAGAGTCACCCCGGCCGAGAAGGGCAGGGCATAGACGACCGCCTCACTCATGCGCGCTTGTAGCAGCGCGACGCTCAGCACTCCACCGAGCGTCGCCGCGCCAATAATGACTGTCGCCATCAGCGCCTGCCGCGCCGTCCGTCCCGAAGCAAGGATAATCGAGGCTGCTGTAAAACCTTCCGGCACTTTATGCAGCAGCACCGCGACGAACACCAGCAACCCGACTTTGAAACTAACCGTAAACGCTGCGGCCACTGAGACGCCGTCGAAGAACGTGTGAATCGAGAGGCCGCCGATGGCCGTGTAGGCCGCCGACGGGCGTAGCATCGCCTCCGTATGCGTTTCCGCACCGAAGTGAAAATGCGGCGCGATGGTATGCTCAAAGAGATGGATTAAGAGATAACCTGCCAGCAGCAACGTCATCGCACCTGTCACGGCGTGGCTCACTTCGGCCTGCTCCCCGCGCTTGATCCATAGGTCGGCGACTTCCGGTAAAATCTCCAAAAAAATCGCTGCCAGCATAAAGCCAGCGCCGAGCGCGACGAGGTAGCGCAGTGAATGAGCATCGCGCCGCGTCGTGCCGGGGCGGGCGATTAAAAGCCCGCCGATGACGTTCGCCGCAGCCACGAGCGCACCGAAAAACAGGAGAACGCCGAAGCGGGTCATGCTAAGTGATACTTGCTGTGAATTAAATAGAGCAGACTCGGCGCGCAACTATACAAGAAGGCGTTGTAAAGCGACAGGCAAGGGTTGGCGTGTATTTGAGAAGAAGAGCGGGAGGCGCGACCGTCAGGCAGGGCGTTATTGAGCCACATAATCAACCCTCTCCCTGACCGGTCGCGCCTCCCGCCCTTTAGCATGGCAAGCGCACTCAATAAATGCCAACGTAAACGTCAATGCTGCTTAAGCACGGTCGCAGCTTGACCGCTTAAGACGAAAGCGTTTGTATGATTTCATGTCAAATGATCTAGACTGTTTGCACCAAATCGTGCTTAAAAATCAGTATGAATCGAACTTTTTGCCCTTGACACTATTCAGTATGGGGGCGTACTATGCGCGACAGGTGGATAAAAGTGGCTCGAAGTGGGCTTTCTAGAGCATATTGACGTGAAGCGTTTAGGTTTTACTTTAACTTTTAAGCATCTCTCCCTCAATCGGTCGCCGAACGCCCATGCTCAGAGGAAATTACACGGCGCGAATTGATTCTAAAGGGCGGCTTAAAGTGCCTACCGTCTTTCGTCGTTATATCCAAGAAAAACATGGAGCGGAAGTTTACGTTACCAGCTTGACAGGCGAGAGCGCACGCATCTACCCGTTGCCCGAATGGGAGAACATTGAAAATCGTCTGGCCTTGTTGCCTTCGATGGATCCGGCACGTCGCCGGTTTCTCGACCGGGCCAACTATTACGGCCAACAGTCGGAGATGGACGCACAGGGTCGCGTCCTAATTCACCCGCTGCTCCGCAAAAGCGCCGGCGTGATGGGCGATGTCGCGGTGCTCGGCTATTTGAACTATCTGGAAGTTTGGGAATTGGAAAATTTTCAGCAGCGCCTGCTGGCCGATCCTTATACAGAAGACGACGAGGCAGCTATCGCACGGTTGGGAATTTAGAAAGGTGTCAGGTATCGGGTGTCGGGTGTCAAGTTAGAGACAAAGCAGACGCGCCGGACAGGTGTTCTTCACCCGATACCCGATACCCGATACTCGTCACTTGTTGGCACACTGTTCTTTGAGATCACGGGGGGGTGGCGATGATTGCGCCCGGAGGGGGGCCGGACGCGCCCCACCGCCCCGTGTTGCTTTTGGAGGCCGTGCATTATCTCGCTCCGGAGCGCGGCGGGCTATTCATCGACGCGACGCTCGGCATGGGCGGGCACAGCGAGGCGATCCTTGAAGCAGCGCCGGACGCGCGCGTGCTCGGTCTGGATCGAGATCGCGCGGCGTTGCGGATCGCCGGCGAGCGTCTTACCCGGTTCGGCGAGAGATTGCAGCTTGTGCATGCCAACCACCGCGAGATTAAACGCGTGTGGGAAGCGAAAGGCGAAGAGCAAGAGGTGCGCGGCGTGCTGGCGGACTTGGGCGTGTCGTCGCTTCAGTTCGACTCGCCGGAGCGGGGATTCAGTTTTCGACACGACGCGCCGCTTGACATGCGAATGGACGCGGAGGGCGACGAGGCGACTGCCGCCGAACTGCTCGCGCGACTGCCGGAAAATGAGATCGCGCGGATCATCTTTGAATACGGCGAGGAGCGGAAGTCGCGGCGCATCGCGCGCTGGATCGTCGAGCGGCGCGAACAGGGCAGACCCCTCGAAAAAACTGCTGACTTGGCTGATCTAGTGGCGCGGGCGGTCGGCTACAAGCGGACAGATCGGATTCACCCGGCGACGCGAACTTTTCAGGCGTTGCGAATCGCGGTCAACAATGAACTGGAAAGGCTCGCGGAGTTCATCGAAACGTCAATTGATCTTTTACAGACAGCAGGGCGCTTAGTCGTGATCAGTTTTCACTCGTTGGAGGATCGCATCGTGAAGCGCACGCTACGGCGGCTGGCCGGGCAGTGTGAATGCGATCCGCGCTCGCCAATTTGTTCATGCGGCGCGCGGCGCGCGGTCGAGATTTTAACCAGAAGGCCGGTAGTGCCGACGCAGGAAGAGTTGGAAGAGAATCCGCGAGCGCGGAGCGCGAAGCTGAGAGCGTGCGTGAAACTGGCAGCGGGCGCGGCCGGAGAAATTTGAGAGGGCCGCTAGCCGAGGCTGCCAAGTATGTTGTCATATCGTCACGGGAGCGTGAGCGTCGAGTTGAATGTTTGGATCGTTGAGTCGGGTTTGCGTGCCGGAATGAAAAGATTGCCTCCACAGTATCGAAACTCTTACGTGCGCCGCGAGCGTGACGGGCAGGCGCTGGCGCGTCAGGTCTTTTTGTTGGCCGGGGCGCTGGTGATCACCGCCGGGTTCGTGACGGCAGCTAAACTGCATTTCGCGGCGGTACGTTACGGCTACCAGAGCGAAGAGTTACGACACGAGCGGGCGCGGCTGTTAGGCGAGCGGAAGCAGTTGGAGTTGGAATTGAACGAGGCCGTTTCGCCTGCGTTGTTAGAACGCGCGGCGCGCGAGATCGGATTGCATCCGGCGCGTCCTGATCAGGTGGAATCATTGCGCGGTGAAGCGCGGCCAACGCTGTTGCGGCCGGCGACCGCACTGGCGAGACCGGCGGTGGCGGCAACGTCCCTCCGCCGCTGATTTTTTATCATCCTCCGTCGCGGCGCGAGCAGTGCTTGCTGCGCGCGAAAACTCTCCCCCGAGTGTAGCCGGCCGACTTGATTTGCCGGCGTGTTGAATTTTGATTCTTGTTGCCTCGCGTTAGCGGGTGGCGCAAGAGTCGCTTGCCGCAGCCGCAGTCCGAACGCACCATGGCGCGATCACACATCCGACCCGACATCTCACAGCGGCGCGCGTCTATTGTAGTCCTCCTCCTCGTCTTCTGGATGCTCATCATCGGCGGCCGTTTGATTCACCTGCAAGTCTGGCAGTACGAGGAACTGAGAGCGCGAGCGCGCCGACAGCAGCAGCGGGAGGTGACAACAAACTCTCCGCGCGGGTTAGTTTACGACCGGCAGGGACGCGAGTTGGCGCGAAGCCTCGATTCCGAGTCGTTCTTCGCCGAGCCTCATGCCGTCAAAGACATGCGCGAGACGGCGGAACAGTTAGCCGGCGTGCTCGGCGCGGACGCCGAAGCTTTGACGGCGCGATTGACGGAAGCGCAAGCGGCCGGCAAAAAGTTCGTGTGGCTGGCGCGCAAGGTTGAGGCGGGTACGGCGGCGCAAGTTAAGGCGCTCAATCTGGCTGGCGTGGGCGCGGTTCCGGAGCCGAAGCGTTACTACCCGAACGGGGCGCTGGCGTCGCATGTGCTCGGCTTCGTCGGCACGGACGACGCGGGGCTGGCGGGCGTCGAGCAGTATTACAATGCGGCGCTAGACGGCGAGGCGGGGAAATTATGGGTTGAAGGCGACGGGCGACGCCGTCCTTATGAAAGCCGCGAAGTCGAAGCGCAAATTGGGCAGTCGGTAGTGCTGACGATTGATCGAAACGTGCAGCACCAGACCGAGCAGGTGTTGCAAGCGGCGGTCGGGCGCGCGCGCGCGAAATCGGGGACGGCCATCGTGCTCGATCCGCGGACGGGTGAGATATTGGCGCTGGCGAACGCCCCAACCTTCGATCCGAACAACGTGCTGACGCTCGCGCCGGGGGTGCGTGCGAATCAAGCGTTGCAAAACATTTACGAGCCGGGATCGACTTTCAAGATCGTGGCTTTCGCCGCCGCGCTCGAAGAACGGCTAGCGAAGCCTGATCAAAAAATCGATTGTCAGATGGGCGCGATCAAAGTGGCCGGCCGCATCGTCCACGATCACACGGCTTTCGGGACGCTGACGATTACAGAGGCGCTCGCCAAGTCGAGCAATGTGGCGGCGATCAAGCTGGGTTTGCGCGTCGGCGACGAGCGGATGTACGGCTACATGCGTCGCTTCGGCTTTGGACAGAAGACGGGGATCGAGTTGCCGGGCGAGACGAATGGGTTGCTCCGGCCGGTTGCACGTTGGCAAAAGTCTTCGATGGGATCGCTCGCCATCGGGCAGGAGATCGGCGTCACACCGATGCAGATGGTAGTGGCCTTCGGCGCGCTCGCCAACGATGGCGTGCGCGTCGCGCCACACCTTGTCAGAGAACTTCGCGACGCCGAAGGCAACGTCGTCAAGCGCGCGCAACCGGAGACGCATCGCGTCGTGAGCGAGCAGACGGCGCGCACGCTACGCCCGATGCTGGAAAGCGTGACGGTCAAGGGCACGGCCAAGCTGGCGCGCGTTGACGGCTACAGCGCGGCGGGCAAGACCGGCACGGCGCAGAAGATCGATCCGCGGACGCGGACTTATTCCCACACCAAACACGTGGCCTCGTTCGTCGGCTTCGCCCCGGTCGATCAGCCTTCACTGGTGATCGCGGTGGTCATTGACGAGCCAATTGGCGCATATCACGGCGGCGACGTGGCCGCGCCCGTCTTTCGCGAGATCGCCGAGACGGTGCTGCCTTACTTGAACGTGCAGCCGGACACCGAATTTAAGACGGACGAGACACCGGCGCGCGAGCAGTTAGCGGCGCGGCGTGATCGACCGTTGCCGGAGATGCTTCAGGCCGGGAGCCATCACGCGCCGGGCGCGCCGAAGGACAAGCACAATGCAGCGCCAGCCACACGCATCGAGGCGGTGCGGCAGGAGCGCCGGGCTGGCGAGGTCGGCGAATTGGTCTTCGCCGCAGCCGACGAGCGCGCGTTGCTGATGCCCGATCTGCGCGGTTGGAGTGTGCGCGACGTGGCGCGCGTCTGCGCGCAACTCGGACTGGAGTTGGAAGCGCACGGCGAGGGCCGGGCTACGCGGCAGAACATCGCGGCGGGAGAAAAGCTCGCCGCCGGGCAGATTGTCCAAGTCGAATTTAGCCGTGACGACTGAGCCGGCCGCCGGCCGTTGCGGTCGCACTTCGCCACCAGCTTGAGAGCCGGAACGGACACACGGAGATTGCCATGATCTTAGCTTCGCCGGGCAGTCAACACGATGAAGTTAATCGTCGAGTAGCGAATTGCCGCGAACGTTTGCGACGGGCGCGCGCGACGCACAAAATGACGGGGCGCGCAATGCCCGCGGAATCGGCGGAGGATTTGCCGGAGACGGAAGTTCACGAAGTTGTTGTCGCCGGTGAGCGGCACGGCGCGCGCTACGAAGAAACTATTTCAGCGCGAGGGA
>JACCRA010000571.1 GCA_013813825.1 Pyrinomonadaceae bacterium
GGGTGAATCCTCCTACAGGACTTGTTCTAGAAATTGTGAATGGTAAAACCTTACCTAGACGGTCTCAGATTTTGAGTCTCCGAACAGGCAGACAATAAGCAATTGCACTGTAAAACTCGATACCTACCGAGCCACGTCTCAGAGGTTAACGAAAATGATTTGGGGAGGGGGCTCTCTCCCTTTTCGCTTTACAGAGGCAGCAAGTTATCGTGGAAAGTAACTCGGTGTCAACCTTGCGCCACCTGAATTCAGTAACAGAAAAGTTTCAATTGGAAAACTATTCCAGAAATTGTGGGAAGTAACCCGGCTGTCGACTTCCACGATCTGATCAAGAACAAGAAAGTCCCAATGGGAAAACTATTCCAGAGATTTTTTGCCGAATACCGGAACAGCCAGAGCCACTTGTTTTGAGGTTCAACCTCAAGCATTTCTGCGCCAGCGGCATTTCTTGTCATCATTTCCGTCTCCGCAGGCGAGCAACGCGGCCGAGCAGGGTTTTGGCTTCAGGCAACCCCATTACTGAAGTGACAGCGAAGTAAATGAGGCCGTAAGGAACGAGTACGAGGAGAGCCGCCACAAATGGCTGGTGGTTGTCGAAAGCAATTTTGAACGCCCACCCGACCGCCGCGCTACATCCTGCCGCAAGCCAGACTTTAGCAAGAAAAATCGAGGGCACTCCCGTCCGCCCGATACGGCGGTTCAGCGTGCGGCGCAGCAAATAAAACTCGACCCAGCCAGCGAGGCCCGAAGCGGCAGTCAGGCCGGCTGCCCCCCAACGCGCGTCGATGCCGAGCGCCGGAGCGAGTCTGAGCGCGCAGAAGTAGCCGAGCATTGTCGCCAGCGCGACGCGCAGCACGGCATAGCGCAACGGAGTGCGTGTGTCGTGAAGCGCATAGTAAGTCGAAGAGTAGAGACGGCCGAGCGTCGAGGCGAGCAGGCCGACGGTCGAGCCGGCGAGAATCGCCCACACGTATTGCGAATCCTCGCGGGTAAAGCGACCTGTCTGGTAAAGCACGCCGACGATCACATCGCCCAGCGCCAGAAACGCCATTGACGACGGCACGACGAAGAAAGCGATCTGGCGCAAACCCGCTTCAAGCCGCTTCCGCAAATGCGCCGCCACTTCGCCCTGCTCGCCGAGAGTGCTTGCCATCGCGGGCAGTTCCGCCGCTGAAACCGACATCCCGAAAAGGCTGACGGGCAGCGTGTAGATACTCTGTGCGAAACTGATCGCGCCGACCGCGCCGACGGGCAGCAGACTCGCCAGTTGCGAATCGACGAACGCGCTGATCTGCACGACGCCCCGGCTGATGAAGACCGGAAAAAAGTTACGCAGAACGGTGCGGACGTGTGTTGACGCTAAATCGAGTGCCGGCCGGAGGCGCTTGACCAATCGCAGCACGGTTGGCAACTGCACGCCGAACTGTAGGCCGCTGCCGACGACCGATCCCCATGCCGCGTACTCGGCCAGCGGAAATTGCTCGACGCGCCCGCCGAAAATAACCAGCGCGGCGATGATCGCTAAATTCCAGATGACCGGCGCGGTATAGGAAAGGAAAAAGCGGCGGTGGCTGTTGAGAACTCCGAGACACCAAGCTGAGAGTACGAGAAGCCCCGCGCCGGGGAAGAAAATCTTGACGAGCCTGACTGTCAGATCGTAGCGCTCGCCCTCGAAGCCAATGGCGATGAACCGCGTGATGTAAGGCGCGGTCAGGACGCCGAGCAAAACGAACGTCGAAGTGACGAGCGCGAGGATGGTGAAGATCGCGCCAGCGAGCCGCCCTGCTTCTTTCTCGTCGTTGCGGGCGAGAAGGTTGGCATAGACGGGAATGAATGAGGCCGAGAGCGCGCCTTCGCCAAAGACGTTTTGCAGGAAATTGGGGATTTTGAATGCAGCGTCGAAAGCGTCTTTGGCGGCCGACGTGCCAAAGTAATAAGCGAAAACGCGCTGACGAACTAGGCCGATGATGCGGCTGAGGAGAATACCTGCCCCGATGAGAAAGGCGTGTTTGCCGGTGCTCGCCGCCTCGCGCTCGCGTCTGGCGGCGAGTTGTTCGCCGGGGAATTCGCCGGTCGCAGCGCCGACCTGCGAGACGGTCTCACCGGCCGTCTCGGCGGCGTCAGTGCGGGCGTCAACTTCCCGCATCCTGACATTCGGCGGAAGTGAATCAGCGGTGTCGGACGTTTGGCTTTGTGCTGGCGAGCCTTGTGAATCGGCGGACTGTGCGCTGGCGGGCGGCATCAAATCGTGTGCGTCCTTGTCGTCCTCTGACTGAGAATTCATTCTGAGTTTCTACATAGAGCGCTGAACTGAAAAAAAACTTCATTCACGAAACAACACGAACTTAGACATCCGAAAGCCGTTGCCCTTGTTTCGTGTGTTTTCGTGGCTCATCTCTTTCCCGTGGCTGCTCCGATTTAGACTTCGGGCGCGACGGTCTCTATAACTCGTAATCCTTTATCTTCGTGAGCATCGTCTTGTAGCTAACGCCGATGGCTTCGGCGGCGCGCGTCTTGTTGCCATCGGAGGCGCGCAAGGCGTCGGCGATTTTCCGGCGCTCGACGATGCGGACGGCACGCTCGGCCGCTTCCGCGAGCGTGCCGGAGAGGTCCAGTCCAGCTAATGCCTGACTCTCTTCATCGGTGGCTTTCGGCGCGGCCAGGCCGAGGTCGCGGGCCTCGAGCAGAGAAGAATCGGCCAGGATGCACGCGCGCTCAATGGCGTTTTCCAGTTCGCGGACGTTACCCGGCCAGTGATGTTGTTGGAGCATTGCAAGTGCGGCCTCGCTCAAAACCGCTTCACGCTTCCGCAGTTCGCGCCCGAACTGCGCGGCGAAATGGCGGGCGAGCAGCAACACGTCGTCGCCGCGTTCGCGCAACGGGGGAATCTCGACGGGAAAAACGGCGAGGCGGAAGTAGAGATCGCGGCGAAACTCACCCTGTTCGGCGGCGCTCTGGAGATCACGGTTGGTGGCCGCGACGATGCGGATGTCCACGGGAACAGGGACCCGACCGCCGATCCGGTCCACGATCTTTTCTTCAATCGCGCGCAACAATTTCCCCTGCACATTTAAC
>JACCRA010000583.1 GCA_013813825.1 Pyrinomonadaceae bacterium
CTTCATGGCCGTTCACTTTTGGCGCATCCGCAAGGACGGCGGCATCTCCGGCCCCGCGCCGGTGATGCTCGAAACGGAAATGAAAGCGGTAAAAAAGGGATGAGTGATCAAGGGTGAGAGAGTTGAAGCTACAGCCTTTTCTTCTTCATCCTTCATCCTTCATCCTTTGAGGTTGCTATGGACTGGCATCAACTCTGGAAAATCACATCAGCGCCGGACAACGTGCCGATTGTGGCGATGCTGTTTCTCGTACCGTTCTTCACTTGGTTGGGGCTGAGGCAAGCGCGGCAGACGGATCGGTTGATCGAGCAGTTGGAAGAAGACCCCCAACTGGCGAAGACGCATCACCGGAAAATTTTGCCGTGGCGTCCGGGCTGGGCGAGGGAACTGCACGTGTGGCCGTTTCTCGTGCGCGTCGAATTTCTCGCGGCCGTGATCGTGACGGTGATTTTGTTCGTCTGGTCGATCACTTTGAACGCGCCGCTGGAGGAACCGGCAAATCCGAATCTGACGATGAATCCGTCAAAGGCTCCGTGGTACTTCCTCGGCTTGCAGGAGATGCTCGTCTATTTCGATCCGTGGATCGCGGGCGTGGTGATGCCGGGCTTGATCATGGTCGGGCTAATGGTCTTCCCTTACGTGGACTCGAACCCGCTCGGCAACGGCTACTACACGATTAAGCAGCGCAAGTTTGCGCTCGGCATGTTCGGCATCGGCTGGCTGACGTGGATTCTATTGATCATCATCGGGACGTTCATCCGCGGGCCGGGCTGGATTTGGTTCTGGCCGGGGCAGACGTGGGATCACAACGCCGTCGTTTACGACCGCAATCGCGACTTGCACGAATTCCTCGGCATCACGAGTATGCCGGGCAAGATGATTTTCGGCGCGATTGTCGTTGGCGTCTTCTTCGTCATCTGCGGCTTGCTGCTGCACAAATTGATGACGTGGAATGATTTCGAGCGGAAGATTTTCGCGCGCACCAGCTTGCTGCAATACTTGACGTTCCAGTTCTTCGCGATCACCGTACTCATCGCCTTGCCCGTCAAGCTGCTACTGCGTCTGGTCTTCAACATCAAGTACGTGTGGGTAACTCCGTGGTTTAACGTCTGAAAGCCGTCAGCGAGCAGCTTTCAGCAATCAGCGAAAGACAAAACCGGGAAAGAGTAGATCGCAATTTTCGACGGAACTCATCGATCTTGGCTGATTGCTGAAAGCTGACGGCTGACGGCTCATTGGAGGATTTACAAAAAGTGGCTGAGAATCCTGCTGATTCGGATGCGCTGATCAAGAGAGAGGCGGCGGACGACGCGCCGGTGCGCGATCCGATCATTAGTCGCTCGACCAGCAACATTTTGCTGATCTGCGCTTTGCTGTTGATGGCCTCTCTGGCGTGGGCGCTCTACGATGAAGCCTACGGGCAGCGGCCGTGGAAAGGTATGCAGCAGGAGTTTGTGGCGCGTTATAACCGCTATTTGAACCGGCTGAAGCGGAGCGGCAACACCACCGAGAAGGAAGCCAAAGAGAGTCCCGAATACCAGCAGATCGAAGCCGAACGACTGGCCGCCAACGAGGCCGCCGCGCCGCGTACAAAGGAGATCGACGGGCAAATCAAATTTATCGATAACCAACTTGCCGCGATCACCGATCCATTCCAGAACAAGCGCGGCTACATTACCGTCGTCAATTATGAGATCGAGACGGCGGACGACGACGACAAGGAGAAGATGCGACGCGAGGTCGAGGAACAAAAGCAGGAGGCTATCGAGGTTGAGATGCCCGTGGCGCCCGGCTCACAGGAGACGAAGGAAGAGAAACTCAATTTTTCGCAACTTGAAGAGCGATACAACCAGTTGAAAGCCGAGAAAGCGCGGCTCTTAACCGAGCGCGTCGAAGTTCGTAAACAGGCCGACGAAATGGAGAAGAAGCGGCAAGAGTTTTTGAAGGATAACGTCATCGGCCTGACCAGAGATCAGATTGACAAACTGGCCGTAGCCAATAAACAGTTCGACTACGATTTGCGGCAGATCAACGTCAACTCGGCCGACATCGTTGATCGCTGCGAGACGTGCCACCTCGGCATTCGCGAACCGCTTACCTTGACGCCGACGATCATGAAGGCGCGGGGAAAGAAGAACCCCGACGCGCTGGCTCGCGCTTTCGTCTCGCATCCGAGCAAGGAGTTGCTGCAAATCCACAAAGTGGATCGCTTCGGCTGTTCCAGTTGCCATTGGGGCAACGGGCGGGCGACGACGAGCGTCGAGAAGGGGCACGGCACGCATAAGTATTGGCAACACCCGATGTTCGAGCGCGACAATATGGAGGCCGGCTGCCAGCAGTGCCACTCGTCCGACCGCGTACTCGACGGCGCGCCGCAGTTGACGCTCGGCAAAGACTTGTTTCAAGAGCGCGGCTGCGTCGGCTGCCACCGCGCCGAAGGCTTCGATCACGAGGCGGACGATTTGAGCGGCGCTCGCCAGCAGGCCAAGCAACTCGAAGAAGAGATGGCCGCCAACGAGCGCGAGTCAAGGCGTCTGAATCTGGAAGCCGATCAAGCGACGGACGAAACCGAATCACAACGCCTGCGGAATCGCGCCGTCGCGT
>JACCRA010000587.1 GCA_013813825.1 Pyrinomonadaceae bacterium
GCGCCCGACCGGCATCCGCTTCCGCTGGCGCGACGCCGGGCCGTACCCGCTCCTGACCTAAACACGTCTTCACAAAAGAAGAATCACCGAGGACACAGAGAAGAAAATGATGAATGCGAAATGATAAATGATGAATGAAAAGCAGTGTGTCTGTCTTGATACCTATCATTTATCATTTCTTCCTCTGTGCCCTCCGCGCCCTCTGTGGTTAAATAACCCGCGCTCTAAAAAACCACCAGCGGGGAGCTTTTCGTGCCAGAGCAATTGACCCTCAATCAAGCGAACCAACCACAGTCGCCGCAGCCGCAGTGGGCCAAAGTCATCGACCAGACGCGCTGCATCGGCTGCCACGCCTGCACGACGGCCTGCAAGTCCGAGAACTTGGTCCCCCTCTCGGTGACGCGCACTTACGTCAAGCATGTGGACGTGGGCGAGTTTCCGCAAGCCCGACGGGCGCATCAAGTGACGCGCTGTAATCAATGCGCGCACGCTCCGTGCGTCACCGCCTGCCCGACGACGGCGATGTTCAAGCGAGCGGACGGCATCGTGGATTTCGACAAGTCGATCTGCATCGGTTGCAAAGCCTGCATGGCCGCCTGCCCCTACGACGCGATCTTCATCAATCCCGAAGACCACTCCGCCGAGAAATGTAACTTCTGCGCGCACCGCATCGACATGGGCTTGGAACCGGCCTGCGTCGTGGTGTGCCCGACCGAAGCCATCTTAATCGGCGATCTGCGCGACCACTCCGCGAAGGTGACGCAGATCGTCAACCGCCAGCCAGTGCAAGTGCGCCGGCCCGAAAAAGAAACGCTGCCGAAACTCTTCTACAAAGGCGCGCATCAAGCGACGCTCGATCCGCTCGCCGCCCGCCGCCCCGCCGGCGGCCTCTTCATGTGGAGCGAACAGCAACAAGGCACGAATTACGTCGTCTCCGGCCACCCCGAATACCACAACTCTTCCGCCGCCGCGCTCCTCGCTTATGATGTGGCGCACACGATCCCTTGGGACTGGCGCGTGAGCCTCTACACTTGGACCAAAGGCATCGCGGCGGGCGCGTACCTCGTCGCGCTACTATTCTTGCTGCTGGGATTTCTGCAAGTTGGTAGCACGCTCTGGCTGTGGATCGCGCCCGTCGTTTCCGGCCTGTTTCTCGCCATCACTGGCGGCCTGCTCATTTGGGATTTGGAGCATCCCGAACGCTTCTACCTGATTTTCACTAAAGCGCAATGGAAAAGCTGGCTCGTCAAAGGCGCGTTTATCATCGCCGGTTACTCGCTCATTCTCGCGCTGCACTTCCTCGCCAGTCTCTCAGGCAACACATCCATGCAAACATACTTGCTCTGGCCGGGACTCCTGCTCGCGGGCATGACGGCGATCTATACTGCCTACCTCTTCGCCCAAGCCAAAGCGCGCGACCTCTGGCAGAATCCGCTCTTGCCGCCGCACCTGCTCGTCCAATCGCTGCTGGCCGGCTCCGCCGCGCTGCTCCCCTTCGCCGCATGGTTTGATCAAGCGATTGTGATTCCGTTGCTCTGGATGCTCGGCGCGACCAGTCTGCTGCACCTGCTCATGGTCTGGGGCGAAGTCTCGCTGACGCACCCGACCGCGCACGCCCGCCTTGCCGTCACTGAAATGACGCGCGGACGCTACCGCACCTACTTCTGGGCGGGCATCGTTCTCACCATGCTCGGCGGCCTCGCGCCGTGGTTCGGCCTCGCCGCCGTCCCGCTCGCGCTCGCGGGACTGCTATTCTTCGAGCACGCCTACGTGCAAGCGGGGCAGTCCGTCCCGCTGGCCTAAACGACTATCCAACGACAACCCGAACGGAGGCGACCATGACCCCGACAAAACATTTCCGTGTCCTGCTCGAAAAGCATGAGCACAGCGAAGCCACCGGCATCACGATCCCCTTCGATGTGTTCAAGGTCTTCGGCACACGCGCCCGCCTTCCCGTGCGCGGCACGATCAACGGCCATCCCTTCCGCAGTTCTTTGTCCCCGATGGGCGGCTGCCACATGATGCCCGTCAACAAAGAACTGCGCGCGGGCGCAAACGTCAAAGCCGGCGACACCGTTGCCGTCGCACTGGAACGCGACGACGAGCCGCGCACCATCACCCCGCCCGCCGACCTCGCCCGCGCTCTCCAATCCAACAAGGTCGCCCAAGCCGCGTGGGACAAACTCAGCTACACACCAGAAAGAACACGCTCGCGCCGTCGAAGATGCCAAACGTCCCGAAACGCGCGTGCTGAGGATTGAAAAGACGATTGCGGAACTTGCAGCAAGTAAAAAGCCCTAGCTCGCGACCCATATTCAACTTTGTATAGGAGCGTTTCAACTCACTATGGCGATCCCAGATTATCAGTCTATTATGTTGCCTCTTCTACAACTGGCAGCCACTAACCCCGATAAAGATTTTGCGCTCAGAGAAGCGGTGTCTCTGCTTGCTGGCATCTTCAAGCTAACGGATGAAGAATTACAAAAACTTTTGCCAAGCGGAAAACAAGCAACATTTGTGAACCGAGTTGGATGGGCATCAACATATCTCAAAAAAGCGGGACTGCTCGAATCCACTAAAAGAGGGTATTTCAAATTGGCGGAAAGGGGCGCAAACGTTCTGACGCAGAATCCTACGGCAATAAATGTTCGACACCTCAAACAGTTCCCAGAGTTCATAGAATTTCAAGCTGCTCGTGCCGCGCAAGAAGATGGCGCAAGAGTTGACAGCGACGCCACAGATTCACTAACTCCAGAGGAATCTTTAGAAATCGAATATCAGAAAATCCGTGAGAATTTGGCATCACAACTTCTCGACAGAATCAAACAATCAACCCCTAATTTCTTCGAGCGTCTTGTCGTTGAACTTCTCGTTAAGATGGGATATGGCGGATCGCGCAGCGATGCTGGAAGGGCAGTTGGTAGAAGTAGTGATGGTGGGATAGACGGGATAATCAAAGAGGATAAGCTTGGCCTTGATGTGATTTACATTCAAGCCAAAAGATGGGATGAAAATACTGTCGGGAGACCTGATGTCCAACAATTTGCGGGCGCTCTGCAAGGGCAAAGAGCCAGCAAGGGAATCTTCTTGACCACCTCGAAATTTACCAGTGAAGCACAAGAATATGTCTCAAGAATCGGCAGCAAGATTGTGTTAATAAATGGGGAGCAATTGGCCCAACTGATGATTGATCATAATGTCGGAGTATCAGTATCCACGACTTATGAAATCAAGCGCATAGATTCTGATTATTTCAGCGAGGAAATATAGCGACCTTCCAAACTCAACCTTATGAAGAAAAGCAAATTGCACAACTTAAATCAGCGCGTAAATGCGGCGCGCAAAGAGACGGAGGCGCGGGGCGAGACTTTTTATCCGGGGCCGAGTCGGGTGCATCTCGCGGCGTTTCCGCCCAAAGAGCGGTGGGACGATTGGGTGGAGTTGGAATCGCGCGCTTGGCCGAAGCGTGAGGAGCGGCGCTACATGCTGGTGCCGACGACGTGCTTTAACTGCGAGTCGGCTTGTGGGCTGCTGGCCTACGTGGATAAAGAGAGCTTGCAGGTGCGGAAGTTTGAGGGCAACCCGGAGCATCCCGGATCGCGCGGGCGCAACTGCGCGAAGGGGCCGGCGACTTTGAACCAAGTGACTGATCCCGACCGCATCCTGTATCCACTGAAGCGCGCGGGCGGGCGCGGCGAAGGCAAGTGGGCGCGAGTCAGTTGGGACGAGGCGCTCGACGATCTCGCCGGGCGGATTCGCCAAGCCATCGTTGAGCAGCGGCACAACGAGATTATGTATCACGTCGGCCGGCCGGGCGAGGATGGGTACAC
>JACCRA010000594.1 GCA_013813825.1 Pyrinomonadaceae bacterium
ATCTGTCCTCGCGTGCGGGCATACGGTTCACAACCTAATTGGCCCACTATTAAAACCTTTCTTTGATCCGCCGGAATGTTATACCGGACTCAGGATCACGATCTCGGCGCGGGCCCGGGCGTCGTCGAGGAAGGCGTCGGTGTCGGAACTGATCTTGTCTTCGATCAATTGCTGCTCGATACGGGGCGTCTCGGCTTCCAGCGTCGGGATGATGAGGCCGGGCGACCGTTGCCGCCAGCGCGGAACGAAGACATCCCGGTAGTAGGCGGCGATCTCCTGCGGCGAGACGACGACGAACGAGCGGAAGCGGAACGTCAGATAGTTGTCGATCTCGACGCGCTGGCGGACGATCTCCTGCAACTGCTCGCCGGTCAGCCCGACGCGCGCGATGCGAAGGTAGAACGCCTCCTGCGACGGAAACCGCTTGATCAATTCATTCAAGGCGTTACGAACATCCTCGTCCTTCGCCGCGATGGTCGGCAGTTTCCCGGCCTCCTGCCCGATCAAGCGTTGATCGATCAGGAGGCTCAACGCGCGCGCGAGGTCATCCGAGCGCGGCTGTTCCAGCGGCGTCCCCGGCTCTAACGCCAGTTGCCACAGCAAGTCGCTGTAAGTGATCAACTCCTGCCCGTTAATCGTCGCCACCATTCTGTCCACTACTTCCTGCGCGCGCAGCTTCGCTGAAGGCAAAACTGAAGGCAAAAGGCAAAAGGCAAAAGGCAAAAGGCAAAAGGTTAAGAATCGGCGGCATACTCTCGCGCCGCGCCCCTGTCCTCGCGAGTGCGCTCGCGCCCACCGTCGCTGTCTTTGTTTCCGCTTTTGGATTTCCAATTTTGCCTTTTGCCTTCTGCCTTCTTTAGAAGGTCTGTCCGAAACGGAAATGGAATTGGCCGCGCTTGGCGCGGATGAGCGCCGGATCGCTCGCGCCCTGCGGTAACTCGAATTCGGGCGGATTGAGGAGGAAGCCGTAGTCGAGCGCGAGGGGACCAAGCGGCGTCTTAAAGCGGAAGCCCAGGCCGACGGTGTGGGTCCACTGCGCGCGCAGGTTGCGCGTGTCGAGGTCGCCGCCGGGGTTGCGGTTGCCGCCGAAGATGTCGCCGACGTTGCGAAAGACGTTGCCGCCGTCGTAGAACGGCACGATCTGGAAGTTGCGCGTCAGCGGAACGCGCGCCTCGACGTTGATCACCGCGAGGGCGTTGCCGCCCACGGGAACCAGAAACGGGTTGACCGGGACCAAATCGCCTTGATCGTTGCGGAACAGCCCGCCGCCGCAACGCAACTCGTTCGTGACGGGGTCGCGCGACACAGCCCCGGGGCAGATGGCGCGGCGCGGGCCGGCCTCCTCGAAGCCAAAGCCGCGCAACGTCGTCGAGCCACCGGAGAAAAAGCGCTCGCTGATCGGGAGCGTCCGGTCGATGTCGCCGATCACGCCGTCGCCGTCGCGGTCGCGCGGGTTAAAGAGGTTGGCCGCTCCGAGCGTCGCGCCAAAGGCGAAGACCGTCCCGCGCACGGCATTGAGCAATCGCGTGCGGCGGTCGAGCGTCGCCACTTCGGCGAGCGCGCTTGCCGCGCCACCGAATCGATAATAGCGCCGGTACGTCGCCTGCAACTTGTTGAACGAGAGATTGCCGCCGAGTTGCCGGAGCGCGACGGCCGCATCGAGCGTCAGGAATTCGCCGCGCGTCGGATCGAAACTGCGGTCGCGGGTGTCGCGCGCGAGGGTCGCGCCGAAGCGCGAGAGGCGCACCGCCCGATCCGGCCGCAGGATCGGCGCGACCAGCAAACTCCCGACGTTGAAGAGGCGCACATCCTCATAGTTGTAGCGGACGAAAAGGATCGTGCGCGAACGCTCCTGCAAAACGCGCTGCGTTTCGACATTGAAAGTGAAGCGGTTGATCGTCGGCTCGCCGGTCTGCTCGCACTGCGATTCTGGAGCCAGACGGCAGTCCACCAGAATCGGATTGCCATCTTCGTCGCGTCGCTGGACGATGCCGAAGTTGCCGCGATCAATAGTCGAACGGAAGAAGCGCGTCACGCTCACATCGCGCTGGTATTGCAGGGAGATAGCGAGCGGTGAGAACTTCGTCTGGCCGTAGCTGCGAAAGCGCGGATCAAAAAATTCCAGCCGCAAAAGTTGCTGCTGCCGGCTGCCGCGCGCGCGCAAAGCGCCCTGCCGGAGTTGGCCGCGCAAATTGCTGTTCTGAATCTCGAAAAGGCCGAGCGGGCCGCCGTCGGTCGAGAAGCCACCGCCGTAATCCAGCCGCCGGGGCGGCAACTCTTCGAGATCGATGATCACGTCGCGCTGGCGATAGCCCGAAGCGGTTTCGCCCGCCGCCTCCGTGCGAATGATGACCTGCCGGAAGGCGTTCGTTTCGTACAGAATGCGCTCGCTCTCCGCGAGGCTGTCGGCCTTGAGCGGCTCGCCCTCGCGCAACGGGATCGCTTCGCGAATGGCTTGACGCTTGGTGCGAAGCCGCGCGCCGGGCACAATGCCTTCGTTGCCGTTGATGATGATTTGGTTGATGAAGACCTTGCCGCCCTCGGTCACGTTATAGATGATGCGAACCTGCTCGTCGCCGCCTTTGCGCGGCAGTTCGACGATGCTGATAGCAACCTCCGCATCGACGAAGCCATTGCGCGCATAGAGGGCGCGGATGCGCTCTCCGTCAGCGCGGGCCAGCGTGCGCGCGTAAGGGCCTTCGATGATCGTACACGGCTCGCTACGCTGGCTCGCGGCATTGCACGGTTCTTCGCGCAGCCGCTCCGCCGTGTAGATTTGATTGCCGCGCACCTCGACGCCGGCCACGCGCGTCAGCGGCCCCTCGATCACGTCGAACGTGATCAGCAAATTGTCACTGTCGATCTGAACACCCTGCCGCACCTGAACGTCTGCTTGGCGGTAGCCGAGATCGCGCATCCGCGCCCGGATCAGTTGCAGGTCGCGCGCCAACAATTCGCGGCTGGTGTAGCCGCGGCCGAGGCCGAAGAACGGGATGAAGCCGAGCGCGTTCGCTTCCTGCGAGCGGAGTTCGCCGGCCACGTCTTCATACGTCAGCTTGTTGGTGCCTTCGATGTCAATATCCGTCAGGCGAAAGCGACGGCCTCGCTCAACTTCGTAAGTGATCGTCACCGCGCCGTTGTCCAAGTCCCGCGCGCTGAGGTTCTGGCAACTTTCGGACGCGCTGCTACTGCTGCTGGCGGTGGCAATCGTCGGGATGGCGCTGGCGGGATTGATGCCGACGCTCGTGCCGGCGGCGGCGTTGCTGGCGCTCGTCACGGAGCAGACGGCCATCACCTCCGCGAAGAAAAAACCGTCCTCTTGCAACTCATTCTCCAACCGACGTGCGCCCTCGACGATAGCCGAGAAATCAACGCTGCCCTCGCGCTTGACAGGCAGAATCTCGCGCTCCTTCTCTTCGCTGATGTCGTAGCCCGTCACCTGAACATTGATCTTCGGCCCGGCGACGCCCGTCAGATTGATCGCGATCCGCCCCGTCTGCGGATCGCGCAGCACCTGCGGCTCGTTCAACTGCGGCGCAAGGTTGTTGCCCGCGATGATCGCCTGCCGAATCCGCCGCAGGTCTTCGCCGAGCGCGGTGCGCGTAAACGGCGCTCCCGGCGCGAGCGCCAACTCCGGCCGCACGCGCGCCGCGTCGAAGCCCGTAACATTGATGTTGAAGGCCTCGACTTGCGCCTGCGCGCCCGGCGTGACGCGGTACGTGACAGTCGCCGCCGTGCCCGCCGGATTAAGCGACTGCTCGTAATTAACTTCGGCCTGAAAAAAGCCGCGGTCGCGGAGATAGATTTGCAGCGCGTCCGCGCCGTTATTGAGCGCCTGCGCGGTGAGTCGCGCGCCCGGTTCCAGCAGCGTCAGGCGCGCCCGCAAATCGTCCGCCGAGAGCACATCGTCGTCCGGCGGCACGCCCACGAACTCGACGTTCACATCGCCGACGCGTACCTGCGGCCGGACGACGAAGCGCAAGCGGATGGGCGCACTGGTCCCGCCACCGCCCGTCTCGAACGCCTCGACCCGCGCATCGGCCACACGCCCGGAAGTGAACAGCGCCAGCAGCGACTCGCGCACCCGCACCGCCGAGAAATTCGTATTAGGCGCGAGCGCGATCAGCGCCAGCAACTCGCTCTCCGCCGCCGCATCGCGCGGCACGCCCTCGCGCACCACTTCGACCGCCGCAACGGGGCGACCTTCAAACTTACTCAGGTCAAGAGCGTTACGAGCGGGGACAGAGACCAGCATCAACAAGCCGAAGAGGAGAGCCAACGACGAGCGCCGGAGGTGTGACAGTGCGTGACCTGCGACGTGAGCCGTGGGACCAGCCGCCGACCAGAGAGTGGCGACCGTGAAGGAACGTAAGAATTTTAATTTTGAGTCTCCGAACAAATGCATCTCTTTCGCAGCGGCAGACACCTGCCCTGACTCCCTTGCTCACCTAACCACCCACCCGCTCGATACAAAGCCACGGGCACTTGCCTTGCGGCGAAGTCGCGAAGGCCAGCCACCACCCAACATAATTCATGATCAAATCATCCGCTTTTCTAACCACTCCGCCGTCCCACCGGGAACAGCAATCCTCAAAACGAACTGCTGGCTGACTACTGATTACTTTTTCAAAACCTCTTCCTGAACCGAATCTCCATGCTGAAGTTGTCATTCTGCGAACGGATGGTGTTGACCGGTCCCTGCTCGTAGCGCGCGACGAACGAGAGGCGGTCGGAGACGCGATATTCGAGCGCGACCACTTGGTTGCGGTCGTTCGTGACGTTGGTTGAGTAGGTCAGGCTCAGGTCGCGGTTGATCTGGCGTCCGACGGTGAGCCGCGCCGTCGGGCTGGCCCCGCCCCGTCCGGCGATCAGCGGATCGATCTCGAAACGGTTGAGGCCGAACAGACGGTCGGTGGCGCGCTGCACGGGCGTGTTGATCAGCGAGTCGGTCAGCAAACTCGTCGCTGTGCCAAAGCCGGTCTGCGCCAGCGTCGAGGCGCTCTGATCCGACGAGGCCAGATTGCCGGTCGTAATGAGCGCGACCACGTCCGTCTGCGGCAGCGCCGGATCGGAGCGCACCACGGCGGTCGGCTGCGAGAGCGGGCCGTTGAGACCGATGATCACGCGGTAGCCTTTGATCTCCGCCTCGGCCTGAATGTTCAAGATCGGATCGGCGTCGCGGCGTGCCGGCAGATCAATTAACGCGCGTACGATCTCATAACGGTCGTTGCGGAAGGTGAGCGTGCCGCGCGTCGCGGTGATGCGCCCGGCGATGATCGGCTCTTGCGCCGTCCCGCGAATTTGCAACGCGACGGAGCCGACAGCGTCGGCAAGGTTGTTGCGGACCACGAGTGCGTCGCGCCCCTCGACGCGGAGATCGAGTTGCACGTTCGAGGCGAAGGCGCTCTCTCCCGCGCTGGCAGTCGTCAAATCGGCCTCTTCGCGCCGGTTGACGAAATTGGCGAGGTCGATGTCCTCCGTGTACTCAATGCGCCGCGCGCCGATGACGCCGCTGATGATCTGCGCCTGCGTGTTCCCCTGCACGACGAGATTGACGTCCACCGTCGAGCGAAAATCATTCGGGAACGGCACGCTGATGCCGTCGCCGTTGACGTTGAGGCGGAACTGACCGAGCGTGAAGCCGCTGAGGACAGCGCCACCGCTGACGCTCACGCGCCCGCCGCCGAGCGTCCCGGTCAAGGTGTCGATCTGCGCACGGTCGGCGGTGAAGCGGACGGTGCCGTTGATGTTCTCCGCCGACAGGCGTTCGTCCGTGATGAGCGCCGAGAACGAAGCGTCGGCGACGGTGGCAGTGCCATTAATGCGCGGCTCAGTGAACGTGCCGCCGACGCGCACGCCGACGCGCGCCGTGCCGGCGACGAACGCATCCGGCGAGAAGCCGTTCAAGACGCGCAGATTCAACTCGCCATCAACCGTGAAATTTTGCCGCCCGCCCGCGCCGAGGGCCGCCGTGCCTCCGAAGACGATATTGGTCCCCGGCCCGGTAAAGCGCGTTTTCTCGAACAAGATTTCCTGCGGCGAAAACTGCACCAGCAACGGCGCTTCGGCGGTCAGTTGCACGTCTTCAATCTGAATAACTAAGTCTGTGAAGCTCGCGGAGCCGCGCAATCCGCCGATGCCGAACTCGTCTTCGTCGTCAATCAAATTGCCGGCGGCGCGCAACGCCCCCGTCGCGCGCCCTGAGACGCTGATGTTCGCGCCGGGCAGCAGCGTGGCGAAGAGCGGCGTCAGGTCAGCGCCGGTGAGTGTCGTCTCGATGGTCGTC
>JACCRA010000608.1 GCA_013813825.1 Pyrinomonadaceae bacterium
AGAAAGACGCGGCCGTTTTTGAAGAGAGTCTGCGCGACCCAGATGGTCAGGGCGACGCTGATGCACAGGTACAACAGGTAAGTGACGACGATGATGCTCATGGTTTTCCTCCGATGTTTTTCCTCTCCGGCTCTTTCTCGATTCAGCGTCCGTAGCGGCGTTGAAGGCCGGCACTGAGGTTCATTAACAACCGTCGTGCCGCTGGCGAAACTTGCGAAAATGCACTATTCCCTAGCCACCGCGCGCCACGACTCTGGCAAGCTGCGGACGACTTTGGCGATTCTTCGCAACTTGCCAAGCGCGCCGCGCGTTCAACAGTTTCATCCGCACGACGCACCTTGATTCCGCCGGGAGAAAATGATCCTGATGTCACCCGAACAACTCTTTTCATTATGCGGCGCACTGGTTTTGCCCGGCTGGCTGCTGCTCATCTTCGTGCCGCGCTGGAAATGGACGGCGCGCGTGATCGCGGCGTGGGTATTGCCGCTCACGCTGGCCGTCGTCTATCTGGTTTTGGTCGCGACGCATTTCGGCGACTCGGAGGGCGGCTTCGGCTCGCTGGCGGAAGTGTCGCGGCTTTTTCAGAACCCGCACAATTTGCTCGCCGGGTGGATTCACTATCTCGCGTTCGATCTCTTCATCGGCAGTTGGGAAGTGCGCGACGCGCAACGCATCGGCATTCATCACTTGCTCGTCGTGCCGTGCTTAATTCTGACGTTCCTGCTCGGCCCTGTCGGGCTGCTACTCTACTTCGCGCTGCGCTTTGCGCTGAAACGTAAATTTTTCGTGGACGGTGAATGATGAACGTGCGCGCGTTATTAACTGAAATTCATCGACGCCAACGGGTGTTGGCCGTGACTGGCTGGCTGCACGTCATGTTGTTGGTGGTCTTGCTCTCTGTCGCGCCGTTTGACGCGCGCACGGTGACAGGCTTGAACCCGTGGATCAAGCCGATGAAGTTCGCCGTCTCGATCACGATCTACTTGTGGACGCTGGCGTGGTTCCTCGCTTACCTGCGGCCGGCGTACCCGCGCGCGGTGCGCGTCGTCGGTTGGCTGGTGTCGCTGGTCTTCGTCGTCGAGATGCTGTGCGTCGTGTCGCAGGCGGCGCGCGGCGTCCCTTCGCACTTCAACATCTCGACGCCTTACGACGGCGCGGTGTTCACGCTGATGGGCGTGATGATCATCATCAACACGCTGCTCGTCGCGCTCGTGCTGCTGATGTTTTTTCTGAAGCCCGTGGAACTGCCGCCGGCTTACCTGTGGGGCATTCGTTTCGGCTTGCTGTTGTTCGTGCTCGCGAGCCTCGAAGGCTTCGTGATGACGAGCCAACTGGCACACACGGTCGGCGCGGCGGACGGCGGCCCCGGCCTGCCGTTCGTCAACTGGAGCACGCGCGCCGGCGATCTCCGCGTCGCGCACTTTCTCGGCTTTCACGCGCTGCAACTTTTGCCGCTCGCGGGCTATTGGCTGAACCTCCGCTCACAGGTGTTGGCGCGCCAACGCCGGATGGCTCTCGTCGTGGCCGCGCTCGCTTTTCTTTACGCGCTCGTCTTCTCGGCGCTGTTCTGGCAGGCACTCAGTGGCCGGCCGCTGATTAGCCTCAGCGCGCTTCTCGTTTTATAATCCCCTTCCTTTCGGCCCGTCTTCTGGCTCGATTACTCAGCTAACAGCGTTCTCGATTGCGGCGTCCAATCCGTGGAGGTTTCCACCTAGTGAGTCTCACACTTTTGTCGCTCGGCTTCCTTGTGCTGCTCGTCGCGGCGTACCGTTTATATGGCGGTTGGGTGGCGCGCCAGTTCGCGCTCGACGACCGGCGCGTGACGCCGGCCAACGTCGTCAACGACGGCGTCGATTTCGTCCCGACCCGACCGTTCTATCTCTTCGCCCAACACTTCTCCGCCATCGCCGCCGCCGGCCCGATTGCGGGACCAATCCTCGCTTGCCAAGCGTTCGGCTGGCTGCCCTGTTTGCTGTGGATCGGTCTGGGCGTGGTGCTGATCGGCGCGGTGCACGACTTCACGAGCCTTGCGGCGTCAGTCAGGCACGGGGGACGTTCCATCGCCGAGATCACGCGCGAGCATCTCGGCAACCGCGCCGGGCACGCGATGATGGCTTTCATCTGGATCGCGCTGGTCTATGTCATTGTCGCTTTCACGGATATTACTGCCGGCACGTTCGTCGGCGGGACGGAAGAGCTACAAAACGCCACGGGCTTTAACCCCGGCGGCGCAGTGGCGGCGGCGAGCGTGATGTATCTGCTGCTCTCCATCGTGCTCGGAATAATTCAGCGGTATCTCAACCCGCCGCTCTGGCTGGTGACGATCACTTTCGTCCCCGCCACTTTCGCGCTGGCGTGGCTGGGCACGAAAGTCTCGACCGTGCTGCTGCTCGATCACAAGACGTGGGGACTGCTGATCCTCGCTTACTGCTGCGCCGCCTCGGTGGTTCCGGTGTGGGCGCTGTTGCAGCCGCGCGGCTACCTCGGCGGATTCATCCTCTACAGCGCGCTGGCGCTCGGCGTGGTCGGCGTGCTCTTCGGCAATTACCAGATACAGCAGCCGGCCTTCAAAGCGTGGGACGTGGGTGGATTGACGGGCACGATGTTTCCCTTTTTGTTCGTGACCATCGCCTGCGGCGCGTGCTCCGGCTTTCACGGCCTCGTCTGTTCGGGCACAACCTCGAAGCAGGTGGATCGCGAATCGCACATCAAGGCCGTCGGCTACGGCGCGATGCTGGCCGAGGGCTTCGTCGCCTTGATCGCGCTCGTCACCGTGATGATCGCCGTACCGGGCACGCTCACCGGCCGCGCGCCCGGCACGATCTACGGCAACGGCATCGGCGAGTTTATGACGCTCGTGATCGGCAAGCAGCATCTCGCCTTCGCGATCACTTTCGGCGCGATGGCCTTCTCGACTTTCGTCTTCGACACGCTCGACGTGTGTACGCGGCTCGGCCGCTACATCGTGCAGGAACTGGTGGGCTGGCGCGGACGCTGGGGGGCGCTCGCGGGCACCCTGATTACCATCGCCCCGCCAATCTTCTTCATCAGCTTCGCGAAGAAAGGCATGTGGGCGGAATTCTGGACGCTCTTCGGCGCGTCGAATCAATTACTCGCCGCGCTGACGCTGCTAGCGATTACCGTCTGGCTCTATCAAGCCCGGCAGCGCATCTGGTTCACGCTCTACCCGATGCTGTTCGTGTTGACGATCACCCTGTGGGCTTTGACCAAGCTCGCCATCGGCAATTTGCGCGCCTCCAACGGCTTCGACATTAAGCTGGTCAACGCCGTCTCCGCCGCCGTGCTCGTCATGCTCGCGCTCTATCTGGCCGTCATGGCGCTCATTAAGTTGCGCGGCGAGCGCGGCAAAACCAGCACGCTCGTCCCCGAAAGCGCATGAACACGAAGTGAGAGTAAGACCAAGTTATTGAAATGTGGGACCAAGCGATGTATCGCAAAGAACACAGAGGAAAAAACGATCAATGATGAATGTGAAATGATGAATTAAAGGCAAAAGCAGTTTGTCTTTCACTCATTATTCATCGTTTCGCAGTCATCACTTCTTATCCATGTCACCGATCACAAAATCCTCATTCGCGAAAGTGGGGCGCGGCCTGTGGTTTGGCGCGCTCGCGGTGGCGCTCGTGGTGGCGGCGCAGATCGCCGCCCAACGCGGCGCGCAGGTCGAAGAATACCCGCACGGCTGCGATTCCTTCGGGTACTTGCGGATGGCGCAGGAGATTCGGCAAGCAGCCGGGCGAGGCGAGTTGCCGCGCTTTAACCTTGAGTCCGAACACACGCGCCTGCTGATCGACTTGATGCGGTCGCGCGACGTGTCGCCCAATTTGTGGGATGAGATGATCGCGCCCCACGCGCATCATTATTTCCCGCGCGCGAATC
>JACCRA010000621.1 GCA_013813825.1 Pyrinomonadaceae bacterium
GGGTGAAGCCGTCGGCTCGCAGGAGCAACGCGCCGCCGGCATCAACTGGGTCGTCACTAAGCCCTTTACCACCGAGCAAATCTTCGACATCGCCCGCCAAGTGTCTCAACTCCGCGACGGCACTACGCCGCGCAAGCCTACTATCGTCGCCGCCTAATTAGGGCAATAACTTCCTTGGCTCACCTGTGCATCGCGAGTCGCTTCCCGACCTGCCGAAGCAACCTGCAAGCCCTTTATTATCAGTAAGCGCGTGTCAACTCTTCTATGAAACCGTAGTATGGGTGAGTCAAGTATATTTATGCCCTATTTTGCCGGCAGCGTTTACATCGGGCTTGGCGCGGCGACCGCTTTAACCGGAACGACTAAACAGTAAGTCGAGAGCATCGGTGACTAAATCCTAGCATGTGCCCGCGAACGAGCATGCTGAAGCCACACTTTCACTAATTTTCATCGCCTGCCCCGGCCGCCGCCTGATTGGCCGTATCTTCCGACTCGCCTTCTTCCGGATGATGTCTTTTGAGCATTCGTTGGAGGGTTGTGCGATCAACGCCGAGAATGCGTGCCGCCGCCTGCTTGTTGCCGCCAGTGTGGGCCAGCACGCGCGAGACGTGGCGGCGTTCGAGTTCAGCGAGCGAGAGTAGCTCGCTCGGCTCCGCATCGGATTGCACGGGTGCGACGGTCAGTTGGTCAATCGAGTCGGGAAATTCGCGGACGCGTTCGGGCAGGTGTTGCGGTCGGACAATATGATCGGAAAGCGCGGCGGCGCGCGCCACCGCGTTTTCCAGTTCGCGGATGTTGCCCGGCCAACTGTAGTTTTCCAGCAACTCCAGCGCCTCCGGCGAAAAGCTGACGGGTGGCACGCCTGGACGGACGACGCGCTCGGCAAAGCGCGTGACGAGCGGTCGGATGTCTTCGCGGCGCTCGCGCAACGGTGGCAGGTGCAGCGTGACGGCATTCAGGCGGTAAAGCAAATCCTGCCGGAAGCGCCCCTCGCGCATCTCGATCTCGACATCATCGTTGGTCGCCGCGATGACGCGGGCATCTATCCGCAAATTGTGGTTCGAGCCGACGCGACGAATCTCGCCTTGTTGCAGCGCGCGCAGCAGTTTCACCTGAAAGGCGAGCGTCGTCTCAGTGATCTCGTCGAGAAAGACGGTGCCGCCGTCGGCTTCCTGCCACAGCCCGCGCCGCTCTCCAGTCGCGCCGGTGAAACTGCCGCGCGCGTGGCCGAACAGTTCCGACTCGATCAGCCCGGCCGGGATCGCGCCGCAATTGACGGCGACGAATGACGCGGCGGCGCGCGGACTGCGGCGGTGGATGGCGCGGGCGACCACCTCTTTGCCCGTGCCCGACTCACCCGTGATCAGCACCGGGAGGTTAGTCGTCGCCACGCGCCCCACCAGTTTCATGATCTCGACGAAAGCAGCACTGCGGCCGACGAGATCGATGTCCGAGACGTATGCTGGTGGCGCGGGCAACTCTCCGGCAACGGCCTGCGCGCGCTTCTCGACGTTGCGGCGCACGGCTTGCGAGATGGTGCGAACGTCGTCGATGTCGAAGGGCTTCATCAGGTAGTCGTAAGCGCCGGAAGAGACAGCATCGAGCGCGCCGACGGCCGAGCCGTGCCCGGTCATCAAAACGATCTGCGCCGTAGGCTGCTCCGCGGTGAAACGGCGCAGCACCGCGAAGCCGTCCTGATGCCCCGGCCCGCCGAGCATTACGTCGCAAAAGACCAACTCCCACGGCTCCTTTGACAGCAGTTCATACGCGCGCTCGGCCGAATCGGCCTCGCGCACCGCCCAGCCTTCGGCCCGCAACGCCTCCGCCACGTTATCACGCACCAAATCCTCGTCGTCAATCACTAAGGCTTTCATCAACACGAAGCACGCACCTTCGCTTGAAATGTCATCGCCGCCCCTTTCCTCCCCGCGAAATTTTAAGTTCAAAAGGGCAAGACTTTCCCCGACTCACGTAGCGTCATCGGCCGGCTGATGTCGCGCTCTGCCCCGCGATTCATCTGATGCTGAATGGCAACTTGGCAGCATGAACGCTGCGGCAGCGAGCAATTGTAAAAAATGCTTTACAACAAATTTCGAGGTGGCGTCAATCATACTCCGCGCAGCCGGCGGGGATAATTTCCCGGAATCGTATAGCAGTTAAGGGGGAAGGGGAAGGCCGGGCGTGCATGGAAAAACGAATGGCGCCGCGCGGAGGAGAGTAGGCGCGGCGCCATTCGCTTCTTGACCGACCGGCAATGCTCACTGATCGTCTTCGTTGCGATCCTGCCGGTCGTGCTTCTGCTGATAGATGTTCTGGCTGGCTTGATTCTGCTGGCGTTGGATGCGGGCGCGTTCTTCGGCGGTGAATTCGCCGCCTGAGCGGCGCGCGAAGCCTTCGCGCGTCGCAATCGCGGCCTGTTGCTGTTCGAGCCGGACGGTCTCGCGGCGCGTCAGTTCGCCGTTGCGGACGCCCTGCTTAATGCGAGTCTGTTGCCGACCTTGCCGCTGATTGATCGAACGGTGACGGCTGCCCTGCGCATCGCCGACGCTTGCCAGCGAGAGTATTAACGCCGCAACCAGCATGGCCGGCGCTGCTGCTTTCTTCAACATTTCTTTCATCTGCATCTTCTCCTCGTCCTCTTGAAAATGTGACTCACTCGTGTGGTCACTCGTTAGGACGAGGGACAAGGCGAGTTGGTTTGAAAAATCGGCCGTGGTCAAGCGGCTGTTGTGTAAAGTCAACTCGTCAGCCGGAAGCCGCCTCACCATGCTCAGAGGTGTACGCACTTATTCGACGACGATCAGCACATCGCCCGCGTTGACGGTCTGGCCTGCTTGAGCGTGTATCTCAGTGATGGCACCGTCCTTCGAGGCCTTTAACTCGTTTTGCATCTTCATCGCCTCGACGATGAGGAGCGCGTCGCCCGCTTCGACGTGCGCCCCCACCTCAACCAACACGCGCACCACCTTGCCCGGCATCGACGCGGCGACGCGCCCACTTGCCGGCCCGCCCGCGCCACCTGCCACGCCCCGCAGTCGCTTCGGATCGATGAGCGTTACTTCATACAACTGCGCTCCGACTTGCACTTCCGCCGGCTGGCTTGTGGCCGGCGCGCTGCTGACGCGACACTCAAACACGCGCCCCGCATCGGAAAGCAACAGATAACTGCCCGCCTCCGTTTCGCGCGCTTCCAACTCGTAGCGCCGCCCGTCGATCTCCGCTGTCGCGCGCGCGCCTTCACGTCGCAACACAAGCGAATGCTTTGTGCCGTCAACTGCTGCTATCAGTTTCATCTCTGTTTGGATAATCACGACACTTGGGGTGCAAGCGTCCAGCCTGCCTGCAATCTCGAATGGTAATCAAGCCGGCGGCGGGCAACAGCCTCGCCCTCCCGGGTTAAAACTGATCGCGCGCGCGGTGCTGCGCGATGCGCCCGTTAGTGCGCCACCGGCTAACGGGCTGCGCGAGCGATTCGCCAGCAATGGTGGCAACCCGTCCCTGCTTTCCCCGCGCCAGCGCGGCGGCGATGATCGCCATGTCGCGGCGGACGATATTATCTTTATCTGCTTCACCCTCAGCCGCCGCCGTGCGCGCCGACGCGCGGCGCTCGTTGAAGCGCGCGATGAAGCCGGTGTCGAGCCGGCCGCTCAGGAACTCTTCGTCGTGCATGATCTCGCGGAAGAAGGGAAGTGTCGTCTTGATGCCGCCGACCGCGTACTCGGCGAGCGCGCGGCGCATCCGCTCGACGGCTTCTTGGCGCGTGCGCCCCCACGTGGCGAGCTTCGAGATCATCGGGTCGTAGTAAATGGATACTTCGGTGCCGGCATAAACCCCGCCATCATCGCGGACGTGGGGACCAGTCGGCACGCGCAAGTGAGTGATGCGGCCGGGCGAAGGCAGAAAGTTATTGTCTGGATCTTCGGCATAGACGCGACACTCGACGGCGTGGCCGTGCCAACGCACATCTTCTTGCGTGAAAGAGAGCGGCGCGCCCGCCGCGACCATGATCTGCTCGCGCACAAGATCGATGCCTGTCACCAACTCCGTGACCGGGTGCTCGACCTGTAAGCGCGTGTTCATCTCCAGAAAGTAAAATTCGCGCGTTACGTCAGACACCAGAAATTCGACGGTGCCCGCACCGACATAATCGGCCGCGCGCGCGATGCCGACAGCCGCCGCGCCCATCCGCTCGCGCAAGTCCGCGTCGTTAATCGGAGACGGACACTCCTCAATCACTTTCTGGTGCCGCCGTTGGATCGAGCATTCGCGCTCGCCGAGGTGGACGACGTGGCCGTGTGTGTCGGCGAAAATCTGAATCTCGATGTGGCGCGGGCGCTCGACGGCTTTTTCGAGATAGACGGACGCATCCCCGAAAGCTGCCTGCGCCTCCGATTGCGCGGCCGCGAAGGCCGCGGCGATTTCGTCCTCTCCCGTCACGAGGCGCATCCCCTTGCCGCCGCCGCCCGCCGCCGCTTTGAGCATGACGGGATAACCGAAGCGCGCCGCCGTCTCGCGGGCGGCGGAGGCCGACTCAAGCGGCTCCGTCGTGCCGGGCACGATGGGCGCACCGGCAGCGATGGCGGCGCGGCGCGCGCTCGTCTTCGATCCCATTAACTCCATCGCGGCTGCCGGGGGACCAATCAGCGTCAGCTTCGCGTCGGCGACTGCGCGCGCGAAATTCGCGTTCTCGGCGAGGAAGCCGTAGCCGGGGTGGATCGCTTCCGCGCCAGCGCGGAGCGCCACCTCGATGATCCGCTCGCCGCGCAGGTAGCTCTCGGCCGATTGCGGGGGACCAATCAGGTAAGCCTCGTCGGCGAAGCGCACGTGCAGCGCGTCGGCGTCAGCCTCGGAATACACCGCGACGGTTGCGATGCCCAACTCGCGACACGCGCGGATTACCCGCACCGCAATCTCGCCGCGATTGGCAATTAAGATTTTGCGAAACATGAAGAAGCTCTCAGCAATCAGCCGTCAGCTATCAGTAAGATGAACTTTGTTCTACCACATTCCGGCTGATCGCTGATAGCTGATAACTGACGGCTAAACAACGATTGAGTTGGCCGGTTGGTATGGATCGAAGCGGATGGTGATGCGGGAGCCGGGTGCGTAGCCGGCCGGCTTGAGCTGTTGATCGGTGTCGAGCGATTGCGAGGATTCGTATTCGACGCCGCCGATCTGGTAGTTAAAAAAGACGTGGGTGATGATGCCGGCTTCGTCAGTCTGGATGTCGATAACGGTGCCCTCGGTGATGCGGCCGGTGCGGAGTAGTCGGGCGCGACGCGCGGCTTCCGGGTCTTCCTGAGAGCGCCGGAAAAAATCTAAAAATCCCATCGGCTCGCCGGGTTGGGAAAGATGCTTAAAGCTTTGTGGCGCGGCCAACCGCTGTCGTCGGAGTGGCTGGATTTTGCGCTCCTGCCGGAATGGCGTTCGGGACGATCACGCCGTCGCGCAACGTGATGTCATCCGCTGTGCCGAGCTTCTTGTCGGCTCCGGGAAGCACTAATTGATAGTTAGTGAAAGATAACCCTTCCGGCACGCCAGCGAGGTTATCGCGCAGTGATACGGGCTGCGCCTTAACGGCCGAGGCGCGGCGACCGCGCGTCTTCGTGGTCGCCTTCGGCAAAGCCGCGATGGCTGCTTCCGGTTCGTAAATGCCGGACTCTAAGAGCGCCACGGTGCGGGCTACCGAGCCGTCCGGGTCAGGCAGCAGCTTGTACAAATCTTTGGCCTTCACCGGGACCGACTCGAACCGCGTCTCGTATGCGAGCAGCACCCCGCTGACCTCGTAAGCGATGGCATTCTCGGCTGCCCGCGCGGCTGTTTCTCGTTGGCGCAGGCGGGCAGGTACAGTCACACCGATCAGGACGGCGATGCCGACCGCCACCATTGCGGACATCGCGAAGCCGGAGCGTGCGACTCGCAGGCCGGTGAAGCGCAACGGTTCGGCGGCGACACGGGCGCACACGCGGCGACCCGCCCACAGCGCGACCAGCGAGAGCGGCAGCGCGAGCCACTTCAATCGCCACGCCGCCGTCTCGGCCGCGCCGGCGACATCCCAGAAGGCGAAAGACAGCGGCTGCCGTTCAAAGATCGCGGCCACCGTGCCGC
>JACCRA010000639.1 GCA_013813825.1 Pyrinomonadaceae bacterium
GGAGATTTTCGCCCCGCTCAATTTGCAACGCACCGGCTTCTCGCCTGACCACGCGCGGCGCGAGATGATCGCGGCCTGCGAGTCGGCGGGCAACGCTTACGAGCGCGAGATGTGCCGCGAGATGAACCGCGCCGAAGCAGCAGCAGAAGACGGCTCAGAGTTTTGGAGGCAAGAAACGATCTGGGGCGCGGTGCATGACGGCAACGCTTATTTTCTGGGCGGCGCGGCGGGCCACGCCGGGCTATTTTCCGACGCCCGCGAGACGCTTCAGTTGGCCGAACAGTTCATCGCCAATCGCACGCGGTTGCTCCGCTCCGAAACCTGCCAACTTTTCCGCACGAACATGACTGAGGGACTTAACGAGGCGCGCTCGCTCGCGTGGCAACTGGCCGCCACACCCGACTCGACTGCCGGCGATGCGCTCCCGCCGGACAGCTTCGGCCATCTCGGCTTCACCGGCACGAGTTGCTGGATCGACGCCGCGCGCGAGCGCGTCTTCATCCTGCTCACCAACCGCACGCACGCGCGCGCTTTCCCATTCGTCAACATCAACAGCATCCGCCGCACATTTCACACACTCGCCGCAAGCGCGCTCGAACGCACGGCGTTGGCTTAAAACGCCGGCACACGCGGCTTCACTCATATCAGAGCACACCAGATTGGAAGACAAGATAGAGATGATCCACGGACACCCACGAAACAGCACGAAACAATCTCCACGAACTTTGTGTGTTTCGTTTCGTGTTATTTCGTGGATCATGTTTTTCCGTCTGTCCCGATCTGGTGAATTTCATCTTGGTGTAAAATCGATCCGCTATCCCTATGTGCAGTTGAAAGCGACTTGTTTCTTTGCGCCCTTCCGTCTTTGCGTGAACTATCTTTCTGTCGTGTGATGGCACGCAATAGTGGCTAAAGTTTTTTACGGATGAAGCACGTCGATAATCAAATCACTCTGTTCGTCGTCCCCGGTTGCCCGCTCTGCGCGCAGGCGCGGGCATGGCTCGCGCGGCGCGGCGTGTGCTTCACTGAGCGCGATGTGAAAAATGACTTCGGCGCTTTGCGGCAGATGTACCGTCTGACGAGACAAAACCTCGTCCCCGTTGTTGCTAATAGCCAGCGCGCGTTGGTGCGGCCGGCTGAGTCTGAATTGGCCGAACTGTTGGAGACCACTCAATAATGCGTTTCTCGCGGGCCCAACTCATCGGCGCGCTCGCCCTTTTGCTTTTCATTATGGCGCTCGCCGTCGTCCGCCTGTTCTTCACTTCCGCGTGAGTTCTCCGCCCCACAACCAACGGCCGGTACTCGTTATCGCCGGCCCGACCGCTTCCGGCAAGAGCGCGCTCGGCATCGCTGTCGCGTTGCGTTTCGGCGGCGAGATCATCAACTGCGATTCGGTGCAGGTCTATCAAAAAATCGAGATCGCGACGGCCAAAGTGTCCCCCGCTGAACAACGCGGCGTGCCGCACCATCTGCTCGACTTCGTCCCACCCGAAATCAATTACACGGCGGGCGCGTGGGCTGCGGCTGCCCTCGATAAGATCGCGGAAATCGAAGGGCGCGGCGCGCTTGTCGTCCTCGTCGGCGGCACCGGCTTTTACCTCCGCGCGTTGCGCGAGCCGCTGTTCCCCAGCCCGCCCACCGACGAACATGTCAGGCGGCGTTTGTCGGTGCTTCGAGAGCAGCGCGGCGCGGAACATTTGCACCGACTTCTCCGGCGGCTCGATCCTCTGGCTGCCGCGCGGCTGCACCCGCGCGACTGGTCCCGCGTCCAACGCGCGCTCGAAGTGCGGCTGCAAACCGGCCGGCCGCTATCCGCGCAGCAACCGGCGCGTCCCGCCCCGCCGGAGACGGCCGCGCGCCTGCGCGTCTTCGCCCTCGCGCCGCCGCGCGAGCAACTTTATGAACGCATCAACCGCCGCACCGAAGAGCACTTTCGCGCCGGACTAATCAAAGAAGTGCGCGAATTGCTGGCCGCCGGCGTCCCCGCCGCGTCAAACGCGCTCGGCGCTCATGGCTATCGTCGCGTCGTTGAATACTTACGCGGCGAGCGCACACGCGAAAGCGCCATCGAACAAACCAAACTCGACGTGCGCCATTATGCCAAGCGGCAACTGACTTGGTTTCGCCGCGAACCCGGCGTCGAATGGCTCGCCGGCTTCGGCGACGACGCGGAAGTGCAACGGCAACTGATCCGGCGCTTAACCGAATTGCCGCTGTGGCCTGATGACGCCGCAGCCCCGCGCGCCTCCTAACGTCGAGTCGTAAGCGGAAAGTCTTTCGCGTTTGTGTGGACATTCGGGATTTCATTTGAGTGTTCGACGATGCTTGGTGTAAGCTGATGCCACGGAATTTCTCCCGCGACAAAAGCAGTGCGGAGCATTCAACGTGGATTCAAAATCTTCTCCCCAAAATATTCAAGACGCGTTCCTGAACACGCTGCGTCGTGAGAAGGACACTGTCACGATCTACCTGATGAACGGGGCCAAGCTGACGGGGCGCATTAAAAGTTTCGATAAGTTTTCTCTGCTCCTCGATTCGAACGCGGGCGAGCAGTTGATCTTCAAGCACGCCATTTCCACGATCCTGCACGCCCGCCGCCACGGTTCCGGCGAACTTCGCGGGTCGCATTCAGCCGAAGCGGCGCCCACCACCGGCCAGACGAATCCGCCCGCCGACAGTACGAGTTCCTGACTATCCTGTTTTTTCATCCTCTTTCGGACACACGGAGCCTGAAAAATTTGGTCGCGCCTTTTATCACTTTCGAGGGCATCGACGGGTGTGGAAAGTCCACCCAATTGCGACTGCTGGCGAGCGCGTTGCGGCTGCGTGGGATGGAGGTCTGCGTCACCCGCGAACCGGGCGGCACGCCGCTCGGCGCGCGCCTGCGCGAGGTGCTGCTCGAAGCCGACGAGCAGGTTGATCCGCTCGCCGAGTTATTACTGTTTGCCGCCGACCGCGCGCAACACGTCCGCGCGCTGGTGCAACCGGCGCTTCAGTCGGGCCGCGTCGTGCTCTCGGATCGCTACGCCGACGCGACCGTTGCTTATCAGGGCGCGGGGCGCGGCTTTTCTGCCGCGTTCGTCGAGGAAGTGGTGACGCTCGCGACCGGCGGGCTGATGCCCGATCTGACTTTGGTGATTGATCTGCCCGTGGCGGAAAGCCGCGCTCGCGCGCAACGCCGCCGGCGCAACGGATTAGAACTCGACCGCTTGGACGCCGAAGACACAACTTTTCACGAGCGTGTCCGCGAAGCCTATTTGCAGCTTGCCGCCCGCGAGCCGGAGCGCATTCGCCTCATCGACGCCGCCGGGGCCGTCGAAGAAACTCACGCCCGCGTGCTGGAAATTGTCATACCATTTTTGGAAGTCTGGAGTTCGGAGTCCAAAATCTGAAAACGAAAATTGGACTCCAGACTCCAGACTCTAGACTCTTATGTTTGACCGTTTAATCGGAAACGAGCGCGCCAAAGAGACGCTCAGGCGAATGCTGCGTTACGGACGAGTGCCGGGCGCATTGCTCTTCGTGGGCGAAGAGGCTATCGGTAAAAAGCAGTTCGCGGTCGAAGTGGCGAAGGCGCTCAACTGTCGCGCGTCGCGCGGCGTGGAAGCGTGCGATGAGTGCCCTTCGTGCGTGCGTTTGTCGCGTTTCCCGGCGGCGACGATGAATAATTCCGAGACGGGTAAATCAATCATGTGGAGCGAGCACCGGGATGTCGGACTCGTCCGCCCGGAGAAGCGTTTTATCCACGTCGAGCAGGCGCGCGAGATGGAGCGCGAAGCCAACTTTCGGCCGCACGAGCCGGGCGCGGCGGCGCGCGTCTTCATCATCGAAGAGGCTGACCGGCTGAACGAATCGTCCGGCAACGCGCTCTTAAAAACTCTCGAAGAGATGCCTTCGACGACGCGCTTCATTCTCATCACGTCGCGCCCGGCCGGCATCTTGACCACCATCCGCTCGCGCTGTCAGACGATCTACTTCGCGCCGCTCTCCCCGACGGAGATCGAAAACTTTCTTGTCAAAAACAAGCACCGTGCCGGTGAAGAAGCGCGCCTCGTCGCGCGTCTGGCGGGCGGACGGCTCGGCCACGCGCTGACATTTAATCTCGACGCCTACCTTGAACAACGCGACCAGATGCTGACCGTGCTCGCAGCCCTCTGTGGCGGCCCGCAGCCGGATCGCGCCCGCCTACTGCGCGCCGCCGAAGACTTAAACGACCCGAAGCGCAAAGACGAATACGAGATTCGCCTCGGCGTGCTGGAAACATTGATTCACGACGCATGGCTACTCTCGCTCGACCCGACTACCACCAAGCCCGGCAACACCGACATCAGAGACCGACTCACCACATTGAGCGTGCAACTCGACAGCCGCCGCGCTTCGCGCTGGCTCGAACTGATCGAACAACTGCGCGGCCAACTCGCCGTCAACGTCAATCGCAAAGTAGCGACCGATGCCCTCTTCCTTTCGATGGCCTCTGCAACTTAAACTCATACTGACTGGCGAAGAGGAAAGGATGCTATGAGACAAATCATTTGGCTTCTAATAATGTCGCTCTCAACGAGTTGCTTTCCCAATAGAAGCGTGCAAACAAACCGCAGTACCGCTCCAACGGCCAGTAATGTGGAGAGACAAGTGAAAGTCACACTGGATGTCTTTAGCGGTAAAGAGAACCCTACTTGGCTGCTATCCGAAGAGCAAGCCGATGCCTTGATCTCTGTTCTCGATGCGTTACCAGCTTCCGTTCCCAGCAGTTTTTTCGATGGCTTAGGCTATCGCGGATTCTTGGTAACCACCACCGATTCTGAGTCGGGAGAAACTAGCAGCGTAACAGCGTACAAAGGCAAAATCCGGTATAGCAGTGGAGAAGTCGTCAAGTATCTTACCGACAAAGGCAGGCGAGTCGAAAAGTTGCTGCTAGAGTCCGGTGGCGCTCGCTTAGACCCGAGCATACATAATGTAGTTGAAAGGGAGATAGAGCCGCCCGAAAAGTGAAACTTCTTTGCAGTGAGGAGGTATTTATGCCTGCACCCAAACATAGCGAAAGGCCGCCCATCGAGCGGCCTTTCGTTTGATTGTTACATCGTCCTCGCGTTATTTGATCGTCACCAGTTGCGGCTGTTCATTCAGGCTCTTCGCCGCCGCGCCTTCGGCCAGCAGTTGTTCGGTCTCCGCGATGAAAGCTTCGACGATGTCCGCGCCCGACACTTTCCGCATCGGCACACCGTTCTTGTAAATCATTCCGACGCCCCGGCCGAACGTCACGCCGAGATCGGAGTCATGCGCCTCGCCCGGCCCGTTCACCGCGCAGCCCATGATGGACAGGTGCAACGGCTCTTGGACGTGCGCCAGCCGCCGCTCGATCTCCGTCACGATGCCAACGAAGTCGTCCACGTCGAGGCGTCCGCAGGTCGGGCACGCGACGACCGTCACTCCGCGCTTTCGCAGATCAAGAGACTTTAAAATTTCCCACCCGACGCGCACTTCCTCGTGCGGCTCAGCCGCCAGCGAGACGCGGATCGTGTCGCCGATGCCTTCGTGCAGTAGCACGCCGAGACCGATGGCCGACTTGATCGAGCCGCTAAAGGCCGTCCCCGCTTCCGTCACGCCGAGGTGCAAAGGGTAATCAACCTGTTCAGCCAACAATCGGTAAGCGCCGACGGTGCGATGCACGTCCGAGGCTTTCAGCGAAACGACGATGTCGAAGAAGTTCAAATCTTCGAGAATGCGAATGTGCCTGAGCGCCGATTCAACCATCGCTTCGGGCGTAGCCGTGCCATACTTCGCCAGCAAATCTTTTTCGAGCGACCCGCCATTGACGCCGATGCGGATCGGCACGCCCTGCGCTTGCGCCGCGCGCGTCACTTCCCGCACCCGCTCGTGCGCCCCGATGTTGCCCGGATTCAAACGCAGCTTATCGACGCCGGCTTCCAAAGCCATCAACGCCAGCCGGTAATGAAAGTGAATATCCGCCACCAGCGGCACGTTTGGCACGCGCCGCCGAATTTCCTTGAGCGCCACCGCCGCGTCCTTATCCGGCACCGCCAGCCGCACCACCTCGCAGCCCGCGCGCATCATCTCTTCGATCTGCGCGACCGTGCCATCAACATCGACCGTGTCGGTCTTGGTCATTGACTGCACCACAACGGGCGCGCCGCCGCCAATCTGCACGTCCTGAATTTTTACTGCTCTCGATTTTCTCATCATGGAAAGACCTTAAAGTTCAAAGTCCAAAATCAATTCGATTTTGGACTTTGAACTCGAAACTCATTTGGCGGGCGCGGTGGCAGCCGGCGGAGCGGTCGGCTGATTACGCCAGCCGGAAGCGAGTTTGACAAAGTCGTTGGTGATAACGAAGCCCATCAACAGCAGCAGCATGACGAAACCGACCTGCTGGATGCGTTCGCGCATGGTCATCGTCAGCTTGAGGCCGATCCAGCCGAGAAC
>JACCRA010000652.1 GCA_013813825.1 Pyrinomonadaceae bacterium
GTCTGTAACCCCTCAGTTATGCGCGGAGGACGACGGGAAGCGTGCAAAAGTTGCGGGGCGAAAACTATCTCAATCAGCCTATACATATCAAGGGTTTTCACGTAACGAGAACAGCGAAAGTGTTAAAGAACCCTTGCCCGACCTGCAATGCTTTAAGGCTCCCCGGGGCCATCGTTTCATCCCCTCGTTCGTAATGATTAGTCCCCACTGCTGAGTTGAAATAATTTTTCCCATTCACCGATGACATGTTTTGTTCTCAGGTGTCATAGGAAGATGAGAGTTATTAGGCGAGGGCTTTTCCACAAGGCGCACACTGCCCGTTGTTAGTTCGATAGGAGGCGCGGGCGGCATCGGTGCCGTTGCGTCTCCGGCTGAAAGTCTCTCCAGCCGGAGATGCCCCATCTGGCATAACACAGAGCCCGCTATAACTTTTAACAGGCAGAGATGTCGCTATACCCCCTTTCGTGGGCATGATTTCGCGCCCGCGCTGGCCCGCAGCAGGGAATCCGCCGGAGCGGACATCTTCACTTGGTCCACTTTGGTCAGAGGCACAATTAGATGAGACAGCTTGACCATAGCACGTATGAAGGCGAAGGCGGCGAATGAGGTGACGGTCAAGTTCGTCGCCATCCAAGTCCTGCGTGTTGTCCTTCGCAGGTTAATTCAAGCGCATGCTAGAGGATGAAGCGGCTGCATCCGGCATGGTGCTGAAGGTGAAGGGAGATATTGCCACCGGACAGATAAAGGTTATAATTCCCGTCAATAACAGTGGTTTCAAAATTCCAATCTCTGTGTCGTTCGCCAATCGCACTGAGTTGGTTAAAGAGAAAGAGGTTCGAGGAAACTTCGGCTTCACCTTCGACCTCGATCCGCTCTTCGCCAAGTTTAATCCTTTCGTTCGTTAGCAATATCATCAACCGTGAGCGGTGACGACCGCACACAAATGTCTTGTAACTTCCAAGGTTCGATGACGCGGACGGCGTTGGTCTCCGTCCCTTTAGACGTGGTTTGAATTTGCATCCTCGCGAAAAATAACCGCCGGTTTGCTAAGGAGGAATGTAGGAATGCCTGATAACGAAAGCGGCACAATCACTTTGGTCAATGTGATCGGCATTGAAAATGTGAGTCAAGGCTTTAAGGATAAAGTGATGCTGATCGCTGCCGACCTCGGCGTCAACCCAAATTTCCTGATGGCGGTGATGAGTTTCGAAACCGGAGGCAGGTTCAGCCCGTCGGTGAAAAATCCCGCCAGCAACGCGGTCGGGCTGATTCAGTTTATGCGACCTACTGCTTTAGGTTTGGGGACGACCCCGCAGGCGTTGGCGGAGATGACGGCTGAGGCGCAACTCGACTTCGTCGCGAAACACTTCAAACCATTCAAGGGTAGGCTCAAGACGCTCGAAGACACTTACATGGCAGTGCTCCTGCCCGCGGCAGTGGGTAAAGGCAGCGACCACGTGCTGTTCAAAAAACCCTCTTTGCAGTACAAGCAGAACAGCGGGTTGGACATCAACAAAGACGGGCAGATAACTGTCGGCGAAGCTGCGGATAAGGTGAGAGCCAGGCTCGGCGCGGTGAATGTCGGCACAGGCGAGATTCTGCGTCGCCGGTCGGAGGGTGCGGAAGTCGAGAGGTTGCAGGAGGAACTGGTCGATATCGGCTACCTTACGCGCGCACAGAAACAGTCGGGTGCCGGCAAGTTCGGACCGCTGACGGAGGCGGCGCTCAAGAACTTCCAGCGTGACAACCATCTTGATGCGAACGGGACTTACGACGAAGCGGCGCAGGCGGCATTCCGCCAGTTGAGCGAAGGGGTGAAAATCAACAGCCGGGGCAATGTCGTGCGTGGGTTGCAAGATCGGTTAATCGCAATCGGCAGCATGACCGTAGCGCAGGTGATGAGCGGACCGGGAACTTTCGGTCCGCGGACGGACGCCGCGCTGAGGGCATTTCAGCGCAACCACGGCATCGAGCCGACCGGCGTTTTGACAGACGAAACCTACCAGGCGTTGCTGTTAGCGGCTCCGACGGCGGTGCCCAAAACCGACCTCCTCGACGGCACGAGCATCGAAACGGTCTTGCCTGAGAGAGGCCTCGGCTACATTACTTACAACCGCGAACCCGGCGGGAGAGATCAATTCGGACGGGCCTCGACGATTCGCACGGTAGAACGATTGGGTGAAGCATGGGCGAGCAAGCATTCGACCCTCCCCATTGCCATCGGAGACATCAGCCGGAGAGGCGGCGGACCTTTCCCGCCGCACAAAACGCACACCGACGGCTGCGACATCGACATCAGACCGCTGACGAACAACGGCATCAACGAGCCGACCAACATCGGTGCCACGAACTACTCTCATGCTCGCACGCGAGAGTTGATACTGCTGATCAAAGAGAAATTCACTCCCGAGGTCATCTTCTTCAACGACCCGCTGACGATCAAGGAAGGTCTGACGAGACATGCCGGTGGGCATCACAACCACCTGCATATCCGATTCACCAATTAGGCGGCGGAAAGAATCGGAGAGCAGCACGGAGAAGCAGCCGCGCGCAAGCAATCTGGCGTGGTCAGCGACAATCTGAACGAAAGCCTTTCGGAAGGCGTGATCGTGACTTTTGGTGGAGTGCCCGCTCAGAGCGCCGAGGTCGTCAGTGCCACGTCTATTAAAGCGGTGATGCCTCCACACGTGACGGAGGAACCTGTCGAACTGGTGGTGAAAAATGCCGATGGCACAAGTGCTGCCGCGCCTGATGGATTTACTTACACGGCGGCTGGCGGCTGAGAACACTAAGTTGTGTAACATTAGCAGGGCGTGACAGAGCGACGAAGACTTCTTCGCTTTCGACGCGTCCGCCGCCGGATGCTCGCCGCGCGGGCAGTTACTATTTCAGCCCGGACGATTGCCCCGTTGTGCCTACCGAATTTTCAAGAACGTGCGCGGCATTCTGCTGCCCTTTCCGCCCTGCACTATGAACTCGCGCGTGGTTAATCGTAGAATGCTCGCGCGTCATGGCAACAGAACAACCGACACTTGACGACCGACGACAAGGGACCAGTTTTTTGCGTGCCCTGCCGTCCGTCAGCGCGCTGCTGCGGACGGAAGCGGCGCGCACGCTGGCGGCAAACACCGGCGCTGAACGCTTGACGGAAATGGCGCGCGCGGTGCTCCACAAATTGCGCGGCGAGTTGCGGGAGAGTTTCAACGGCGCGGCCAGCCGCCTCAGCGGCAGCACCGACCGCGACAAACTTTTATCCGAAGCCACCAGCCGGTTGCGCCAAGCGGTCGAGCAAGATAAGCGGCGCGGGTTGCGGCGCGTGATCAACGCGACGGGCGTTATTCTGCACACGAATCTCGGTCGCGCGCCGCTCTCCGAAGCAGCGCGCCAAGCGGTCGGGCGCGAAGCCGCCGGCTATTGCACGCTCGAATACGATCTGGAAACTGGCGCGCGTGGGCGGCGCGGGGCGCGCGTCGAAGCATTGCTCGCGGAGTTGACGGGGGCCGAGTCCGCACTCGTCGTCAACAATTGCGCCGCCGCCGCGCTGCTGACATTGACGGCGTTGGCGCAAGGCGGCGAGACGATTGTTTCGCGGGGCGAGTTGGTGGAGATCGGCGGCGACTTTCGCGTGCCCGACGTGATGGCGCAGTCGGGCACGCGCATGATCGAGGTCGGCACTACTAATCGCACCAAGCTCTCGGATTACGAGCGCGCCGTGAGCGAACAGACGCGGCTCATTCTCCGTGTCCACCCGTCCAACTACCGCATCGTCGGCTTCACGTCCGCGCCCGCGCTCGCGGAGTTGGCCGCGCTCGCGCGCGATCAAAATTTGACTCTCTACGAGGACGCCGGATCGGGCGCGCTCATTGACTTGAGCGCCTACGGGTTGCGCGACGAACCGTTAATCCGCGAGTCAATCGAGCGCGGCGCGGACCTCGTCTCTTTCAGCGGCGACAAGCTGCTCGGCGCGACGCAGTCCGGCCTCATCGTCGGTCGCCGCGCGCTCGTCGAACGCTTGCGCCGGCATCCACTCTACCGCGCACTGCGCGCCGACAAACTCGCCCTCGCCGCCCTCGAAGCCACGCTCGAAGCACACCGCCGCAACGCGGCCTTGACCGAAGTTCCCGCGCTTCGGATGCTCGCGCAGAGCCGCGACGACATCGAGCGCCGCGTCCGCGCCTTTGTCCGCCGCGCTCGCACGCGCCTCAACCGCGACGCATTTCAACTCGCCCGCGCCCCCGGCCACTCGGCCATCGGCGGCGGCTCTGCCCCGACCACGCACCCGCCGACCGTGCTGATAACGATCACACACAAACAGCTCTCCGCCACCTCCCTTGAAGCCGCGCTCAGGCAAGCCAACCCGCCGATCATCGCCCGCATCATCGAAGAGAGAGTCGTGCTCGATCTCCGCACGGTAGCGAACGAAGAAGAGCCTGAGTTGCTTGGCGCGCTCGTCTGCCTCGCGGCGTTATCCCTTCAGCAAAGTTGAAGCAGCGAGAAGCTCTAACACTCCGCCGCTGACAGGACTGTCTAACAGCCGCTGAGGATTATCCCTTGATTATTTATTTGGTCGTGTCTCGAACACGACGCTGGTTAACGCGGAAGCAGCATTGATCAGACTGTAAATAAGGTCAGCATCATTTCGGAGACACCACCGGCTCATTTCTGACTTCACCTCGCTCCGCACGGCCAGTCCGTATTCGGGAAAGGTAATACTTCTTGAGTGCGTGCCGCCGTTGTTAGGCGCGGGGCGACGTAAAACATGTGCAGTCGAGCCCGGCAGCCCTCGTTTACCTCGCGGTAGGCGTCTCCTGCATCTTCGGCAGGTAGTAACCCCGGCGCGCGTTAACTACTAGCTTGCGCTGTTTGCCCTGACCGTCGCGCGCTTTAACTTTCACCTCTAACTTGTGCATCCGCCCAGCATCCGGCTCGCGCTCTGCCAGCGAAAAACCGAGGTTGTAGCGTGCCATCAGGCTCGTAATGAACCGCTCAAGTCCACTTGCCAAATCATCAGGCCGTCCGACGCTCACGACCTCGCCGCCTGTCTGCTTGGCTAGGTAATCGG
>JACCRA010000657.1 GCA_013813825.1 Pyrinomonadaceae bacterium
GCGACCGCATGGCCTCCACCGCCTCGCGCACACAACCGCCGGGGAAGGTGACGAGTGCCGCGTCACCCATGACCTTGATGACGCGCCCGCCCGCCGACGTCGCCGCGTCGGCGACCAGCGCGTAGTAGTCCGCCAGCACGGCGACGGTGCTCTCGTCACCGTGCGCGACACAGGCGGCCGTCGAGCCGGGGACAGACGTCAGCGCGAGCACCAGATGCTCCGCAGTCAATTGCAGCGAGCGGCCGCTCTGCCCCTCGCCCTGCCTCGCGTGATCAGTCATCATAGATACCCCCTCGAAGCCGTCTAACTATTATTCATCTTCACTAGCAGGCGGATAATACGCGGATTCCCCGTGTTATCCAACTATTGTTAGTGGATAACTCCGCGCTGGTCGGGGTTATCCACCTGAGGAGGTGGATAACTCCACAGATGGTGATATTATCCGTGCCAAACAAGGTGTGGGAGACCCTGACTGCCCCTCGCAAGCTGAATTCTTGGAGGCCTCATGCTGATGTCCAAACCAAAATTGCTTGATCAGGTGCGCGCTATCGCGCGCCTAAAGCATCTCAGTCTCAAAACAGAACAGGCTTATGTCAATTATATTCGACGCTTTATTCTCTTTCATGAGAAACGGCACCCTGCAGAGATGGGAGCAGACGAGGTGCGCCAATTTCTGACGCATTTAGCCGTCGAGCGTCAGGTCGCTGCCTCAACGCAAAATGTCGCGTTGAACGCGCTCCTTTTCCTCTATCGCGATGTCCTCGAAATCGCGTTGCCGCTGATTGATGGAGTTGTCAGGGCTAAACTGCCGAAACGGCTACCCGTCGTTTTCACACGTGCGGAGGTCGAGGCTATTTTAAGCCAGATGACGGGGACGCACTTCCTCATTGCCAACTTACTTTATGGAGCGGGCTTGCGCTTGATGGATGCTCTCCGATTGCGCGTGAAGGACATAGATTTTGAAACCAACGTGATCACCGTGCGGGCGGGCAAAGGCGAGAAGGATCGTGTGACCATGCTGCCCGTAACTTTGAAGCTGGCTTTATTGGAGCACCTCCGTCGTGTTTGGCGGTTGCATCAGCAGGACTTACGAAATGGTTACGGAGAGGCCGAATTGCCTTATGCACTGACGCGGAAGTATCCGAAGGCGGGAAAGGCATGGGGCTGGCAATTCGTCTTTCCTGCGACGAAAATTTCGTTGGACCCGCGCTCCGGGCAGAGACGCCGTCACCATCTTTACGCAAACGGACCGCAGCGCTCTCTTAAGCTTGCTCAAGAGCGAGCCGGCGTCGTTAAGCATGGCAGTTGCCACACGTTGCGCCACAGCTTCGCCACCCACTTGCTAGAGGATGGTTATGACGTTCGCACCATTCAAGAGTTACTCGGTCACGCGGATGTGCGAACAACGCAGATTTACACGCATGTCCTTAATCGCGGCGGGCGCGGCGTGCGTAGCCCGCTCGATCACAACTGAAGCACCAGAGAGTCGATGTCAGAGGGGGATGTTCCCGTGCTTCTTCGGTGGGTTGGTGTCGCGCTTATTCTCCAAAAGATTGAGCGCGCGGATCAATTTTGGGCGCGTTTGCGACGGCTCGATGATCTCGTCGATGAAGCCGCGCTCGGCGGCGACGTAAGGGTTGGCGAATTTCTCTTCAAATTCGGCGACGCGCGCGCGCCGCGCCACTTCCTGATCCGGCGACTCACTCAACTCGCGTCGGTAGAGGACGCCGACCGCGCCTTCCGCGCCCATGACGGCAATCTCGGCGGTCGGCCACGCGAGGTTGATGTCGGTGCGAATGTGCTTCGAGGCCATCACGCAGTAAGCGCCGCCGTAGGCTTTGCGCGTGATGACGGTAATCTTCGGGACGGTGGCTTCGGCGAAGGCGTAAAGCAGTTTGGCCCCGTGGCGAATGATGCCGCCGTGCTCCTGCGTAACGCCGGGGAGAAATCCGGGCACGTCTTCGAAGACGACGAGCGGGATATTGAAACAGTCGCAGAAGCGGACGAAGCGCGCGGCCTTCACCGAAGCGTCGATGTCGAGGACGCCGGCGAGATAGGCCGGTTGGTTGGCGACGATGCCGACGCTCCGGCCGCCGAGGCGCGCGAAGCCGACGACGATGTTGGGCGCGTAGTGCGCGTGGACTTCAAAAAAATAGCGATCATCGATGACGGCGTGGATCACGTCGCGAATGTCGTAAGGCTGATTGGACGCTTCGGGGACCAATGTGTTGAGCGCCTCGTCCGCGCGGTCTGAAGGATCGACGGTCGGGACGCGCGGCGCTTCTTCCATGTTGTTCGAGGGAATGAAAGAGAGCAACTCGCGGATCAATTGCAGGCTGTGCTCGTCCGAGTCGGCGGAGAAGTGAGCGACGCCCGAAATGCGGTTGTGCGTGTCCGCGCCGCCGAGTTCTTCCTTCGACACGTCCTCGTGCGTGACGGTGCGGATCACGTCCGGCCCGGTGATGAACATGTAAGAAGTGTTTCGTACCATGACGTTGAAATCAGTGATCGCGGGGCTATAGACAGCACCGCCCGCGCACGGCCCCATGATGCAACTGATCTGCGGGACGACGCCTGAAGCCAGCGTGTTGCGTAGAAAAATGTCGGCATAGCCGCCGAGACTGACGACACCTTCTTGTATCCGCGCGCCGCCCGAATCGTTGAGGCCGACGACTGGCGCGCCGACACGCATCGCCAAGTCCATCACTTTGCAAATCTTCGCGGCGTGCGTCTCGGAGAGCGAGCCGCCGAAAATCGTAAAATCCTGCGCGAAGACGAAAACTTGCCGTCCGTTGACCATGCCGTAGCCGGTCACGACGCCGTCGCCCGGATACTGCTGCTCTTCCAAGCCGAAGTCGTGCGAGCGGTGGACGACGTGCTTATCAAACTCTTCAAAAGTGCCTTCGTCGAGCAGAAATTCGACGCGCTCCCGCGCCGTCATTTTCCCGGCGGCGTGCTGGCGTGCGACGCGCTCCGCGCCGCCGCCGGCCTCCGCGCGTTGCTCACGCTGGCGCAACTGTTCGAGTTTGGAAGTGGATGCGATCTGTTTGCTTGAAGCAGCCATAGTTTGAAAGTCGGAACCGCAACTGAACGAAATTAGCGGAAGTGCGCCGAGCATCTTAGCAACTCGAAAAAGAGATTGGGAGTTGGGAAGGCACTATCCGGCGACTTCGTCGAAGGGAAACTGCCGCGCTTCGATGAGAGACAGCAACTCTCGCAGCCCAGCGCGCGCCTGCTGTTGCAGTCCAGTTGAGTAGTTCAGAGAAAGCGCGTGCGCCGCGAATTCGTCTTCGTCGAGAATGCTGTAAGAAAAGTCGGGCGCGATGAGCACGTCGATGTCGAGATCGACGTAGGAGAGCACGCGGCCGTTGAACTGTGCTGGCTGGTTGACGTTGCAGTAATAATTCCGCAGTTCGCCGCTTGGTTCGCGGAAGCGGAAGATGCTATACCAACGGTCAGTCCAATAATATTCGGTGCTGTGCGTGCCGGGCACGATCAGCCCGAGTTGCGGGTGGCGCACTTCTCGCGCGAAAGCTCCTTCGACGACCAGCAGCGTCGCTTCACGCCGCGTTAGACGCGCCGGCCATTCCCGATGCACCCGCCCGCCGTACTTGCACGCGCGCACGAGCAACTCCGCGCCCTCCTGCTGTTGTGCGTCCTCCTGCCTCACGCCGCCACCGCCGCCGTTGTTGCGGCGCGCACGCCGTTGCGGAGCGTCCCGACGCCTTCGACTTCAATCTCCACGATATCACCGGCGAGCAACGGCCCGACGCCGGCGGGCGTGCCCGTCGCGATCACGTCGCCCGGCTCAAGCGTCATGACGTGTGAGATGTAGCGGATGAGAAAGGGAACCGGAAAAGCCATCTGGCTGGTGCGCCCCTGCTGCCTAACTTGATTGTTGACGCGCGTCTCAACGCGCAGATCGAGCGGGTTGAGATCAATTGCGATCAATGGACCAATGGGACAAAAGGTGTCGAAGGATTTGGCGCGCGTGAACTGCACGTCACGGCGCTGGAGGTCGCGTGCAGTGACATCATTGACGCAGGTATAGCCGAGCACATAAGCGAGCGGCTCATCGGCATCAGCAATGCGGCGGGCTTTACGTCCGATAACGACTCCGAGTTCTCCTTCGTGTTCGATGCGGGACGA
>JACCRA010000563.1 GCA_013813825.1 Pyrinomonadaceae bacterium
ACGAGCGCGCGGGCACGGACAAAAGTGGATGTCGGATTTCAGAGCTTGGCCGGCACCTCGAAGGCTCTGCAAGGCATGGTCGGGCTGGACGTTGACGGCTTGCTCGATCAAGCGCGCGGCTTCGACAGCCTCTACTTCGAGACGGGCCAAGGGTCGGAAGTGACCAACGTGGCGGCTGAAGGAGTGGATATGCTGACGCTTGAAGCGCGCACTTACGGCGTCGCTCGTTATCTCGGCCAGCACACCGGCGCGTGGATGATCGTCAACGACGTGGCGGGCTTCATCGGGCCGGAAGTTTTCCGCACCGGGGACCAATTAGAACGCGCCTGCCTCGAAGATGCGGTGATGGCGAAGCTGCACGGGCTGACGATGGGTCTCGACGTCTGCTCAACCTTTCACATGGGGATTGAGCCACGCGCGCTCCAGACGTTGACCGAACGGATCGTCAAGCAAGCCGCGCCGGCTTACTTGATGGCCGTCGCGGGCAACAGCGATCCGATGCTCGGCTACCTCACCACTGCTTTCCGCGAACACCCGCGCCTGCGCCGCCAGATCGGCAAGCGCATCTCCACGCCGATGAGTCGAAGACTAACCGCGCTCGGCTTGATGAACGAAGGCGGCGAGTTGAACGCCGACGCGCCCGGGCCGGCGTCGTTGTATGCAATGTATATGAAAGCCGGCGGCGACACGCGCTCGTCCGAGACGCTGTGTGCGGAAGGGGCGAAGAAGATCGAGAGACTGAGTCGGCGCGGTTTCGATCTCGGTTACGCGTGCGCCGGCGACTGCCTGCCCCCGCCCGAAGTCGAATCGCGGATGGACACGATCTACAAGCACGCGCGCGGTGCGCTGTACGCGACGCTCAACGAGGCGGTCGTCGCTGATGTCTCCCCACAGCACGCGCGCGTCCGCACTCGCGCGCTCGGCCGGGAAGAGTATCTATCGCACCCACCCTCCGGCGAGATGATCCGTGAGGCGGACGCCGCGCGCCTCGTCCGGCTCTCAGCGCCACGCCGGACGCCGCAGGTGCAATTCGTCCTCTCGGACGGGCTGAATGCGAACGCGCTGAATGAGAATTTGCGCGCATTAGTGCCGCGCCTGCGCCACGAGTTGGTGCAAGCCGGCTGTCACGTCGGCGAGGTGGATGTCGTCGTCGAAAACGGGCGCGTGCGCGCCGGCTATCATGTCGGCGCGTTGCTCGACGTGGACGTGATCGTCCACCTCATCGGCGAGCGGCCCGGCACCGGCTTCAATACTCTTTCAGCTTATCTCACGTATGGGCGGGATAGAGCAGGGCGGTCACTTTGGAGTCCGCAGCTAGCACACTCGCATACTTCCTCTGTCTGTGGCATTCACCCCGGAGGGAAAAGGCCGGAGATCGCGGCCGACGAGATCGCGCTGTGTGTGCGGCGGATGCTCGAAGAAAGGTGTTCAGGAGTAGCTTTCAGTCCCACCCTCAGTTGATTGAGTCATTACCAATGTGCGCCTCTCGTGCTCCGTCAGCCTAGTTTTGGTGGTTAGCTCATTGAACAAGTATAGTCCGGTCAAAATTTCCACATGAGAGTGGAGAAAAAACAAATTAACCAATCGCATCATCATGTCTCCGATGACTCGCAGCCGGGGGCATGACGCGGGCATGCAGCTAGTTGAATTTCCGGGTGCTGACCTACCCGTTCGGCTGATGTGTGACCCTTCGCGGCTGTGGCAATCTTCGTTCACCATTTTGAACAGCGGAACGGAGGATTGTCATGGACGCAACAAATTCAGAAACGAACAACTCGCTCGCGGCGCTCTCGCGGCGGATGGCTGAGGCGGTCGAGGAGGTAAGCCCCACTATCGTCGCGGTTGACGCGCGCCCGCGCGTGCGCACGAGCGGCGTCATCTGGCGACCGGGCGTCGTCGTTTCAACGAATCATACCATCAGGCGCGACGAAGAGATTACGGTCACAACGCACGACGGGCGAGAGGTAAAAGCGACGCTCGCCGGGCGCGACGCGGGCACTGATCTCGCGGTGCTTCGTGTCGAAGGCGACAATACAGGCGCAGATAACGCGCCGGCGCAAGTTGCCGACGCTTCGACGCTCAAAGTCGGCAACCTCGTCCTGGCCGTCGGGCGCGCTCAACCGGAGCGCGGCGTCAGCGCGAGTTTCGGGATCGTCAGCGCCACGGGCGAAGGATGGCGCACCTGGCGCGGCGGCGAAATAGACCGCCTGATCCGACCTGACGTTTCGATCTTCATCGGCTTTTCGGGCGGCGCGCTCGTGGATGTGGCAGGACGAATCATCGGCATCAACACGACCGGACTCGCGCGCGGAGCGGGCGTGACGATTCCTGCTTCAACAATTAACCGCACAGTTGACCAACTGCTCACGCAGGGGCGCGTCGCGCGTCCATACTTGGGCGTCGGGAGGATGCACCCGGTCGCATTGCCGGAAAAGCTGCGCGAGCAACTCAACCTGCCACAAGCTACCGGCTTGATGATGCTGTCGGTCGAAGCAGATGCACCGGCGGACAAAGCGGGTATCACAATCGGTGACATCCTGCTCGCGCTCAACGATACGCCCGTCGCGGACACGGACGACGTGCAAGCGACTCTCGGAGGCAAAGAGGTCGGAGCCGCCGTCAAAGCCAAAATACTGCGCGGCGGGGAAGTCAAAGAAATGGAAATCACTTTGGGCGAGCGACCGGCGCGTAAAAGGTAAGCGGAACAGAGTTGAGCGCGCGAAGCAGAAGCGGCGGCATCAGTATTAGCAAAGCGGCGAGCGTCTTTATCGTCGCCGCTTCCGATGTCGTGCGCGCCGGACTCGAATCGCTCGTCGCTCATGACGCTCGCTTCACAGTCGTGGGAAGCGCGGCGGATTTGTCGGAACTCACGGCGCAAGCGGCGGAAGGGGTGACGCCGGATGTGGTTATTTACGATGCCGAAAGGCAAGAGCCAGAACCATTCGCCGCGTTGCGCTCCTTGATTGCTGAGGCGGACGAAGAGACGCGCGCACCAGCTTTCTTAGTTATCGGCGCTGACGGAGGCGGATGGGTGGGAGAGGCGTTGCGCGGCGGACTCGTGCGCGCGGCGCTTCCCCACTCGGCTTCGGGCGGCGAGATCATCGCTGCCGTCGAAGCGGTTGCCGCCGGACTTGTCGCGCTCGATGTGGAAATCTTCGCCGCGCTCCTACCGCCTCCGACTTCAATCGTTGATGATTTGAGCATCGCGTCGCCCGCCAACGGAAAATTGCCGCCGGATGAGCCGATGCTCGATGCGCTTACCGCGCGCGAACGCGAAGTGCTAGAGATGTTAGCCTCTGGACTCTCGAACAAAGAGGTCGCGTGGCGGATGAAGATTTCGGAGCATACCGTCAAGTTTCACGTCGCTTCGATCTTCGCCAAACTGGATGTTTCGACCCGCACTGAAGCCGTCATGCGGGGCATCCGGCAAGGCTTAATCATGATGTGAGATGCAAAAGCGAAGAGCACGTTCAAGCACCAAAGAACAGAGCGAAAGAGTCAGCAAATGGAATTAGCCAGCACGCAAAGAGATGTCTTACCGGCAGCAGTCGCAGAGTTCGCCGCCGAAACGAAAGTGAGGTCGGAGGCAGTGGAAAGCCGCCTCGATGACGAAGAATTGATGGATGCTTACTCGCAAGCCGTTACGGGTGTAGCAGAGCGCGTCAGCCCGTCAGTCGTCAACATCGAAGTCCGACAGCAAGTGAAGAACAAGCGGTCAGGCGCTCCACGCTTATCCAAAGAAGCCCGCGGCGGGGGCGGTTCGGGCTTTGTCTTCACGCCCGACGGTTTCATCCTCACCAACAGCCATGTCGTGCATGGCGCAACGAAAATCGAAGTCACCCTGAACGACGGGCGACGCTCGGAAGCCACACTGATCGGCGACGACCCCGACACGGACTTGGCCGTGATTCGCATCACTGCGCCTCATCTCTTCCCTGTGCATCTCGGCTCGTCGCAAAAAGTAAAAGTGGGGCAGTTGGTTGTCGCCATTGGCAACCCATATGGCTTTCATAGTACCGTGACCGCCGGAGTTATTAGTGCGCTGGGACGCAGTCTGCGCGCGCAGTCCGGCAGACTGATGGACGACGTGATTCAGACGGATGCCGCGCTTAATCCCGGAAATTCCGGCGGGCCACTTGTCACCTCGCGTGGGGAAGTAGTCGGCGTCAACACGGCGATGATCCTGCCGGCGCAAGGCATCTGCTTCGCCACTTCAATCGAGACGGCAAAGTTCGTGGCGGGTCGCCTGATTCGAGACGGCAAAGTGAACCGCAGCTACATCGGCATGGCGGGGCAAAACGTCCCGCTTCCGCGCCGCTTCGTGCGCTTCTACAACTTGCTTGTCGAGAGCGGAATCCTCGTCGTCTCTTACGACGATAATAGTCCGGCGAAGAAGGCGGGGTTGTTTGAGGGAGACATCATCGTTGCGTTCGACGATCACCCGATAGCCGGGATTGACGAGCTGCATAAGTTGCTTACAGAGGAGCGCATCGGACGCAAATCATCACTCACCGTCATCCGGCGCACGCAAATGTTTACACTCGAAGTAATTCCCGAAGAGTCACCGGTCAAGGCGAGCGAATAACGCGGAACGTATTGGCTTCTCAAAGTATGCGCAAGAGAGCGACAGTTCCGGCACGGGTGTGAGCCACAGAGGGGATGGAACGAAGTGTCTGGTCAGCAGGCCCGTGTTCCGCGACCAAAAAAAGTCAAGAACCGGACATTTCCATCAAGAACGGCACAGACACGCTCAGCCACCGGCGGTTAAGTTCCACTCTATTTCGGGTGAAGTGTTGCGAGCAATCGTTCGGTGATTTCGTGGGATTCGCGTTGTGTGGGAGCACGACGCTGCACGCGTCCGGCAAATTCCGGGCGCGGGCGCGGAAGCATGAAAGGAGTAAGGAGAGGTGGAGAAACGACAACTAGGCAAGACAGATGTGCAGGTGAGCGTCCTCGGCTTCGGCGGCTCGGAAATTGGCTTTCAGAACGCGACACCGGGGACAGTGCGACAACTGCTGAGTGATGCGCTCGACGCCGGATTGAACGTCATCGACACGGCGACGGCTTATCTCGAAAGCGAACAATTAATTGGAGCGGCGACCGTCGAACGGCGCAAGGACTTTTACCTCTTCACGAAATGCGGCGCGACCGACGGCTTCACGCGCGAGGACTGGAGCCGCGCGGGAATCCTCCGGCAGATCGAGGGGAGCTTGAAGAATTTGCGGACGGATTACCTTGATTTGATTCAACTGCATTCGTGCTCGAAGGAAGAGTTGCAGAAAGGGGAGGCGATTGAAACCTTGCGATTGGCGCGCGACAAAGGCTACGCGCGCTATATCGGCTACAGCGGCGACGGCGAGGCGGCGCGCTACGCCATCGAGTCGGGCGCGTTCGACACGTTGCAGACCTCCGTCAACATCGCCGACCAAGAAGCGGTCGAACTCACCCTACCGCTCGCGCTTGAGCGTGGGATGGGGGTGATCGCCAAGCGACCCGTCGCCAACGCCGTGTGGCGCAACCGTGAGAAGCCGAAAGATTCTTACCATCACGCTTACTGGGAGCGCATTGAAAAGCTCGACTATGATTTTCTGCGCGGCGATGTAAGCGAGTCAATCGGCATCGCGTTGCGGTGGACGCTCGCGCAACCGGGCGTCTCGACGGCGATTGTCGGCACAACGAAGCCGGGACGGTGGCGAGAGAACGCGGCGCTGCTCGAAGCGGGAGCATTGCCGCAGGAACAGGCGGAAGCGATTCGCCGCCGTTGGCTGGAGGTCGCGGACGAGAATTGGGTCGGGCAGGTTTAACGATGAATGCGAAGATAGTTTTATCTGGCTCTGGTAGATGATGGGGAGCGATGGCCAAACCCGTAGTATTGACGGTGGACGATGACCGCGAGGTGCTGCGCGCCGTCGAGCGCGATTTGCGCCGCCGCTACGCGGAGAAGTACCGCGTCTTGCGCGCCGACTCAGGCGCGGCGGCGCTCGAAGCCTTGCGCGAGTTGAAGGTGAGGAACGACGCAGTTGCGCTTCTCCTCGTTGACCAGCGGATGCCGCGGATGTCGGGCGTCGAGTTCATCAAACAAGCCAGCGAGCTTTTCCCCGATGCCAAGCGCGTGCTCCTGACCGCTTACGCCGACACCGACGCCGCGATCCGCGCGATCAACGAGGCGAACATTAATCACTATCTGCTCAAGCCGTGGGATCCGCCGGAAGAGAATCTGTATCCGGTTTTGGACGACCTGCTCGATGATTGGCAGGCGAGTTTTCGTCCCGCTTTTGAAGGCATCCGCGTCGTCGGCTCGCGCTGGTCGCCCGCCTCGCACGCCGTCAAAGATTTCCTCGCGCGCCATCACGTCCCCTACCAATGGCTCGACGTGGAAGCGGCGGAGCGCGACGCGGAGGTGAAACGAGTCGTCGCATCACTCGCCGCGGACGAACTGAAGCGTCTGCCCGTGGTTATTTTTCCCGATGGTGAGCGGTTGAAAGAGCCGACGAACGCCGAGGTCGCCGAGCGCGTCGGACTGCAAACGCGCGCCGACGCCGAGTTCTACGATCTGGCGATCATCGGCGGCGGCCCCGCCGGCCTCGCCGCCGCCGTCTATGGCGCGTCCGAAGGCTTACGCACAGTAATGATCGAGCGCGAAGCTCCGGGTGGGCAGGCAGGATCGTCTTCGCGAATCGAAAACTATCTAGGATTTCCATCGGGCCTTTCAGGCGCAGACTTAGCGCGCCGCGCGGTGGCGCAGGCGCGGCGCTTCGGCGTGGAGATACTCTCGCCGCAAGAAGCCACTGGACTCCGTGTTGATAATCAGTACCGCTTCATCCGGCTCGCCAACGAGAGCGAGATTAGTTGCCACGCGCTTCTGATCGCGAGCGGTGTGCAGTGGCGAAAGCTCGACGTGCCCGGTCTTGAGAGTTTGGCAGGCGCAGGAATTTATTACGGCGGCGGAATCACGGAAGCCATCTCGTGCAAGGATGAAGACGTGTACGTGGTCGGCGGCGCAAACTCGGCGGGGCAAGCGGCGATGTACTTCTCGCAGTACGCGAAACGAATCGTGATGCTCGTGCGCGGCGATTCGCTGGAGAAATCCATGTCGCAATACCTCATTGACCAGATCAAACAAACGCCGAACATACAGGTCGAACTCAACTCGTCAATCGCGGAGGCGCACGGGAGTGATCATCTGGAAGCGATCTCAGTTCACTGTTCAGCGAGCGGCGAGACGACGACAGCGCCCGCCAACTACCTCTTCATCTTCATCGGCGCAATGCCGCAAACTAATTGGCTGGATGGAGTGATTGAGCGCGACCAGCGCGGCTTCATCCTGACGGGCGCTGACCTGATGCCCGACGGCAAGCGCCCGCGCGGGTGGACGCTCGACCGTGATCCTTTCTTGTTGGAGACGAACGTGCCGGGCGTGTTCTCGGTCGGCGACGTGCGGAAAGGCTCGATCAAGCGCGTCGCCTCAGGCGTCGGCGAAGGCTCGGTCGCCATCTCTTTCGTGCATCAGTATCTGAGCAAAGTGGGGTGAAGTTATGCAGAACCTTGAAACGCAGAGAACAGACGCAGCGGAGCAATCAATTAAGGGGGTGAGCGGGGAGGCGCTCTCCGATGAAGAGTTGCGAGATCGCATTAACGCTTTGCGGCACATCGAAGCGTTCGCCGAACTGCCGGAAGAGCAACTCCGGTGGTTCGCCGTCAACGCAGTCGAGAGGCGGTTCGAGCCGGGCGAGAACGTGTTTCGTAAAGGCGAGCCGGCGGAGTGGATGGTCGTCTATCTCGAAGGCGAGATACACTCCCGTCCCGACGATTCAACGCTCGACTCCTACGTCTACATCGCCCGTGCCGGCGACCCGCGGACGGAAGTGAGCGGGCGGCTGCCGTTCTCGCGAATGAAGGAGTGGGGGGGGACGGCACTCGCCGTCGCGCCGACGAGAATGCTGCTCTTTCATATCGAGCATTTCCCCGAACTGTTGCAGCGAATGCCGCTCCTCGCCGAGCGTCTGGTCGGGTTGATGAGCGACCGCGTGCGTGAGTTCACACACGTCAACCAGCAGCGCGATAAGTTGATGGCGCTCGGAAAACTCTCCGCCGGACTCGCGCACGAACTTAACAACCCGGCGGCGGCGGCGCGGCGCGCGGCGGACGATCTGCTCGGCGCACTCGAAACCTTGCGCGCGGCGGACTTGGCGTTGTGCCGTCACGACCTCGACGCGGAGCAACGCCGCTTCATCGCCAAGTTCGAGCACGAGGCCATCGAACGAACGGAAACTCAAACAACTCTTGACTCGCTTGAACAGAGCGACCGCGAAGACGAGTTGAACCGGTGGCTCGAAGCGGTCGCGGTCGAGGATGCTTGGAAGTGGACGCCCGCGCTCGTCGAGGCGGGCGTTGACTCAGATGCGCTCGAAGAGGTCTGCCAACGTGTCGGGCGCGAGGCGTGCGCGGATGTACTCCGGCGCATCTCCGCGCAACTAGCGACCGCCAAGCTCGTCGCCGACATCAAGACGAGCGCGAGTCGCATCTCCGAACTCGTCGGGGCGATCAAAGAATACTCCTACATGGACAGGTCGCCTTTGCAGGAGGTGGACTTGCATAAGGGCTTGGAGAACACGCTCGTTATCCTCAAGCACAAGCTGAAGCAGAAGAGTATTAACGTCGTGCGCGAGTACGGAGAGGACGTGCCGGTGATGACGGCTTACGGGAGTGAACTCAATCAGGTGTGGACGAACCTGATTGACAACGCGGTTGACGCGCTCGATGAGGGCGGGCGTCTGAAAATTCGCACGAAGCGCGAACCCGCAGACGTGCTGGTGGAAATTCGCGACGACGGCAAGGGCATTCCCAAAGAAGGACAGGCGCGCATCTTCGAGCCGTTCTTCACGACCAAACCGGTCGGCGAAGGCACAGGACTGGGACTCGATGCGGTCATGCGGATCGTTCGCAAGCATCGCGGCGACATCCGCTTCGAGTCGAAGCTGGGCGACACGTGCTTTCAAGTTCGCTTGCCCGTTGAATATCGCACACGTCAGTCGTAGTTGCTCTACAGCGAAAGGCAGGCGACAAGCAAGGCTTTTCCCCTTACGGCAAATTTTGGCGGCAGGTGTTTGTGCGGATGTCGAATGCCGTTGACCAGTTCGAGTGAAACAGAAGCGTCGGATGTGAGGCGAGGAGTGAGAAGGAGAAAAACATGGCTGCCAATTGTACGCACTCAAATCAGATCAAAGACGTCACGCCGAGCGCGCGGGGCTGCGAAGACTGTTTGAAGACGGGCGACACATGGATGCATCCGCGCCTGTGCGAGAGTTGCGGTCACGTCGGCTGCTGTGATCAATCGAAGAACAAACACGCAACGAAGCATTTCCATCAGACGCGGATCGCCTAGTCAATTCCATCACCCGCGACGACATGGCGGCGTATGTCTCAAGTGAATCCAAGCGCGGCTTAACAAAGTCGTCGATCTCACGTCGCATAAACTCCATCTACACCGCGCTCAACCACGCGCGAGATACGAAGATCGATGCCCTGGCAGGCTATCGCGCGCCGAAGCGGCCAATAGGTAATATCAAGTTGCGCTCAAACCTAAGGTTAAGAAAGTCTGTAAAGTGCTGAACGTGCCGCGGTAATCAGAAAACCCAACCTTATTTTGTTACGCAAGTTGGTATAAGGACGCTGACGCTGGGCGGATGCGCATCCTTACGCCGGACGAGATCAAGCTGTTAACGACCGCGCTCGCAGCCGACGAAAACCTGCGCGACGTACATGATTTCTTCTTGGTGGCTTTGGGGGCCGGTGGGCGCTTCGACGAGATCGCACCAACCGTCGTCCGCAAACAAAAAACAAGCGGCATCATGTGGGAGCGCATCGATCCGGAGAAGGGAACGCTCCAGCTTTATTTCTATAAGACTAAAAAATGGCGAGTCATCTTAGTACCCGCGGTCGTCGAACTGCTGATGCGACGTAAGGCGGAGGGTCGCGGCACGGACAGTCACGCATTCGATATGCGTGACCACAACATTCGGAAGGCGTTCCGAACGGTGTCCCGCGCCTGCGAGATTCCTTACGGACGAAAGACTACCGGCGGCTGGTCGCCGCATGATTTAAGGCACACCTGCCTCTCTTACTTACTCCATTCGGGCGTGGATATAGCCACTGTGCGCGATTTTGCGGGGCACGCGAGTATTGTGGAGACCAGTAGGTACGTCCACTCCACCGACGCTTCCCGACTGCTTGCGGCGCAAGCATCCGCGACCTTAATCGCACCGGACGCCAGCACCAGATGACACTTTTTCTAACTATCAGAATGCGTTTGGTGCAATTCTGTGCAGTTCAGTGCAACATGTCCGTTTAGTAAATAATCTATTTACTCAAGTAAAAAGCCCACACCGCCTATTAACGCGGTGTGGGCTTTTATAATGTGGCTCCGCAGGTAAGAGTGACGCGGCTCGCAAAACTGCGCGATTCCCTTAACAAAATGGCGGGTTTCAAAATCCGTCGGACTTTAAAGGGCCGTTCAGTGCCCGTCCACATACTCGGCAGCAGAGGCGGATGAAACCGGGCGGACGCGGGAGGCATAGTTTCCCCGGTATTCTGGTGGGCGACTACACTTAATCTTAAATCCGATCTGGTAGCAGCTTACCACTCGTCTTCATCCATGTTCGGGTACTGAGGCGGTGACTGGCCGCGCTTGTCGAGCAGTTTCGGTTTTTTGACTCTGGCGTCCGCCGGGCTAATCTCTTCCAGCTTCACGTCGAAACGCCACATGTCGCCGAAGTCGAACAGGTATTCCATTGCCGCGCCGGGTCGGAGAGGGACTTCACCGATGGCTGTCTCGGCAGTAGTTGGCGATTCCTCCATGCAGGGATGATGAATGCGGGCGAGCTTGCCGAATCGGTTGCGGTAAGAGAATTCATACAGGTGATCGTTGTCGAAATCAAAGGCGCGTAAGATCGCGTCGCTCAGGTCGTCGAGCATGAGTGTGGCGGGAATCGCCAATCTTCGCCACGTCTTCGCATCCAGCGAGACTTTGAAGATGTAAAGGCTGTCACCCGGCGCGTCTTCGGGCAATGACAAATTGTTGCGCCACTCCGGGAAGTAAGGTTGCAGCACGGATTGCAGCGCCCCGAAGGCTATGGCCTCATCGTCCTCGTCCGTCTCTTCGAGCAACATCTTCATCTCGGCCAGCTTGTGTTGAGACAACAGCTTGAAGAGGGCTTCGCCGAAGGGCGTTTGTTTGACGCGGGCGATGACCCAGCCCTTGCCCGCCTCCGGCTGTCCCTCTGTAATGGACACGCAACCGAACAACTCCAACAGCGCGAGATTGTACGCTCCAATCAAGTAGGGAATCGTGGACTGCTCCGCCTGACGGTCTCCGGCGACTTTCAAACCTGTGTCGGGAATGCGCTCCATGAAGGTTGAGCATTTGAAGAGCGAGCCTAGCGGGTCGCGGGATTCGCCGATGATTTCTCCCGCGCCGCGCACCAGCCACGCCTCAAGCAGCGTGAAATAGCGTTCCGTCGCGTTCAGGCTGCGCCACGAGTCGAGCGCCTGTTGGTCTAGAGAAAGAACCGTCTGTTTTCCCTCTTCCGCAGTTAGAGACAATCCGCTCGCGCGCAGGAGCAGGTACAGGCCGTTGATGTGTGGATAGGATTTTTGTTGCAGGCGCTTGAGTCCGGAGCGCAGAGGCTTTGAG